>LKMK01000101.1 GCA_001563805.1 Natrialbaceae archaeon B1-Br10_E2g2 | reverse complement strand
GGCGAGGGCTACTACCTCGAGTGTTCGAACGGTCACGGTCTCCTCCCACCACGGCAGGTCTGTCCGCACTGTGGCGACCGCGAACTGACCGAGCAACCGTTGCCTGAGACCGGCGAAATCGTCACCCACACGACCGTCGCCGTCCCTACCCCGCAGTTCGACGAGGATGCCCCTTACCTCACCGCGGTCGTCTCGTTCGGCGCGGTTCGGCTGACCGGGATCCTCGCGGACGTCGACCCCGAGGACGTCGAGATCGGGCAGTCGGTGTCCGTCGGCGTCGAGCCGAACGCGACGACGGGCGAGCGAACGATCACGTTCCGCGCCGACTGAACAATGGCCCACGAGACCGAGATCACCGTCGACTGGGGTGATACGGACGCCGGGGGGCTCATCTACTATCCACGATTCTTCCACTTCGTGATCGTGGGCCTCAACGACTACTTCCGGCCGGCGGCCGACGGCGAACACCCGATGGAGGCCTACCGGAAGGCGGGCTATCTCCTCCCCGCGGTCGAGGCGTCGGCGTCGTTTCACTCGCCGCTTCGTGCCGGCGACGTCGCGACCCTCGAGACGACCGTCGTCGACGTCGGAACGGCGTCGCTGTCGGTCTCGTTCGAGATCACGCGCGTGTCGAACGACGAACGCGTCGCCGAGGGCGAGGTTTCGTTCGTCTTCGTCGACGACGCCTTCGAGGCGACGCCGCTTCCGGACGCGATTCGCGACTGCGTTCGCGACCGAGGCGACGCCTAACGGCAATCGACCACCGCTCCAAGCGATTTAATTCTTTCATCGGGTCGTCAACTCGTCCGTTCAGGCACGTGCGAGCCGTGGCGCCCTCAATTCGAGTTAGACGCGAGAAAAACTGCGATCGAGTCGGGCCGGTCGATTAGCTGTGTTTCTCCTGTTCCTGCTGGCGCAGTTCGACGCGGCGGATCTTGCCGCTCGAGGTCTTCGGGAGTTCGTCGACGAACTCGATCCGTCGTGGGTACTTGTAGGGGGCCGTCTCCTCTTTCATGTACTCCTGGAGCGCTTCGACCAGTTCCTCGTCGCCCTCGTACCCGTCATTGAGAATCACGTAGGTCTTGACGACGCTCCCGCGTTCCTCGTGTGGGCTGTCGACTGCAGCAGCTTCGGCGACGGCCTCGTGGCTGACGAGCGCGTCCTCGACCTCGAACGGACCGATACGGTAGCCCGAGGAGATGATGACGTCGTCGGCACGGCCCTCGAAGAAGAAATAGCCGTCCTCATCACGCGTCGCGAGGTCGCCGGTGCGGTAGTACTCACCCGAGAGCTTCTGTTCGTCGAGTTCCGGCTTCTCGTAGTAGCCGTCGAAGATGGCCGGCGAGTCGACCGGAACGGCGATCTCGCCGATCTCTCCGGGTTCGACCTCCGTCTCCTCGTTCATATCGATGATCGTCGCCCCGACGCCCGGGGTCGGCTTCCCCATGCTGCCGGTCTTGACGTCGATGCCCGGGTAGTTGGTCACGAGCGCGACCGTCTCCGTCTGTCCGTAGCCGTCACGTGGCGTGACTCCCCAGGCGTCCTGGATCCGCTCCATCGGCTCCTGGTTCAGCGGCTCACCCGCCGAGAGCGTATCGTTCAGCTTGACGTCGTACTCCTCGAGGTTGGCGTTGGCGAACATCCGGTACTGCGTGGGGACCGAACAGAGCTTCGTGACGCCTTCCTCGGCCATGATCTCGAGGAAGGTGTCGACCTCGAACTCGCCGTCGTAGATGAGCTGGGTCGCGCCGGTGGTGATGCCGACGCCGATCGGGCTCCAGAACCACTTCGCCCAACCGGTGCCGGTCGTCGCCCAGAGCAGCTCCGCCTCGAGGTCGGTGTCCTCGTCGATCCCCCACCAGTAGGGCGCGTTGATCCGGTTGAAACAGTACTGCCAGCGGTGTTTGTGGAGGACTGGCTTCGGCTGGCCGGTCGTACCGCTGGTGTAGTTGATCGACATCGGGTCCTCGGCGGACAGCTCGGGGCCGTCGTACTCGGTCGACTGCCCGTCGGTGACCGACTCGTAGGTCGTCCAGCGGTCGTCCTCGAGGTCGTCGTCGTCGCCGTCGAGGACGATCACGCGCTCGAGGGGCGTCTCGTCGAGCACCGGCTCGACCATGCCGGTGAGCGACTCGTGGACGACGATGGTGGTCGCCGCACAGTCGTTCGAGCGGAACTCGATGTCCTTCGAGCGGAGCATCGACGAACAGGGGACCAGCAGTGCGCCCGTCGAGAGCGCCCCCAGCTGGATGGCGAACGCCTCGGGATGGCGCGGGAACAGGTGCATCACGCGGTCGCCCTTGCCGACGCCGAGTCCCTCGAGTCCGTTCGCAAACCGGTTCTTGTCGTCGCGGATGTCGCTGTAGGTTCGGTCCGTCCGGAATCCCTCCTCGTCGAGGAAGTGGACGGCGACGCGGTCGCCGAACTCCTCGGCGTGTGATTCGACAGTCGACGTTACTGTGTACGATTCCGGGATCTCCCATTCGAACTCCTCAACTGCACTGTCGTAATCGACGCCCATAACTGCCACATCATTTTATTGCCGCTTTAATGTTTTGTTGTGCATGTTCTATTTTCCTGATCACGGGTGGCACGTGCCGCCAGCAGGCCCGATACCGGCTGACGCAGAACGGGATCGACTCGACCGTTAGCTCTCCCACTCCGGCTCGCGACCGGAGAGGAACGCGTCGATCCCTTCGGCCGCGTCCGACGTCGCACAGACGGCCGCAAACTGGGCGTTCGAGTACTCGAGGGCCTCCCCGTACGGCCTGTCCGCCATCTCGTAGTAGGCCCGTTTGCCCAGCTGGATCGCGGCCGGGCTCTTGTCGGTGATCGTGTGTGCGAGCTCGATGGCGGCGTCTACGTGTTCGCCCTCGGGTACGACGCGGTTTACGAGCCCCCACTCGAGTGCGGTGTCGGCGTCGACGAGTTCGCCGGTCAACAGCAACTCGAGACAGCGCTTTTCGGTCACCGATCGCATCAACGGCACTGCCGGACCCATACAGAACAGTCCGACCTTTGGGGCGGTCGCACCGAACTGTGTCCCCTCGGCGGCGACGGCGAGATCCGCAGCCGCGACGAGGCCCAGCCCGTTCGCGACGGCGTAACCGTGTGCTGCGGCGATGACTGGCGTTCCCATCTCCGCGATAGTCGTGAACGGTTCTTCCATGCGTGCGACCCACCGTTCGTAGGCGGCCTCCGAGTCGTGCTCGCCGTGTTCGCTGACGTCGATACCCGTGGAGAACGCCTCTCCGGCGCCGCTAACGACGATCGCTCGCACGTCGTCGTCGTCCTCGAGTGTGCTGAGAGCCTCGTCGAGGTCGGTGGCCAGTTCCGTCGTGAACGTGTTCATCGAGTCGGGCCGCTCGAGTCTGAGGACGCCGACGTGGTCGTCGATCTCGACGCTGACTGTCGCTGCTGTCATACGCTCGTCCGATCGAACCGTGCATACAAACCTCTTGTCATGTGGGTCCCCTTCTCACGATGGCTGTGGCCACACCGCGTGCTCGAGCCCGAACGGACGACCGTATCATCGACTCGCCGGCGGCGGGACCGGGCGACGTCTTCGGGGGCGGGTTCTCGGTGCAGCCGTTGCCAGTCGTGATCCGCCGACGCCCACTCTAGGCTGTATATATGAAGTCCTGATTATATAATTATCATCGCAGGGAGATTCCCATAATTATTTAATAGCCGGAATAAGATGTGGAACCATATGCAGACGCATACCAAAGAGGCCTTAGCAACGGTAGGTGCGTTTCTGGCGCTCTCTGCCGTTATTCACGGGGGAATATGGTTCACCATGTTCGGGACGCCGGACTTCAGAGTGCTCGGGTTTCCGTTCCACTACTTCTGGCTGGTGGCGGGCGGGCCAGCAACGTTGTTCGTCCTGTACTGGGTGTACTACCGGTATGTCACCAGTTCGATCATGGCCGAAAAAGAGCAGCTGAAAGCCGCCGCCGACGAGGGGGCCGTGACCGGAGAGGTCGGCGTCGAGCCGGGTGATTCCGATGATTAAGCCCATGCAGCAGGTCGGCGAGTACCCGTTCCAGGAGACGTTCGACGTTCTGGCGGCGCCCCTGATAATCATCGGGCTCACGTTCGTCCTCTACTACGGGATCAGCTACTACATGAAGAGCAACATCCAGGGAACCGACGACTACATGGTCGCCGGCCGGACGATCGGTCCGTTCGTCAACGGCTCGGCGATCTCGGCGACCTGGGAGAGTCTGGCGACCTTCATGGGTGTCATCGCCCTGATGGTACAGGTTCAGATCCCGTTCCTCGCGATGTGGACGAACTTCCTGCTATCGATCCCCTTGATCGTCATCCTCTACGGACAAACGCTCCGCCGGCTGGGATCGTACACGCCCGCGACGTTCTGTAAGGACCGATACGGCAACACCATGTCAGTGGTGATGGCGCTGCTCATCGTCTTCGTGATGTTGATGTACGCGCTCGGCCAGTTCATCGGCCTCGCACAGATCGCGGAGATCCTCTTCGGGTGGGACTACACCCTGTCGCTGTTCGTCATCGCCGTGCTGGTGACCGGATACGTCGTCATCGCTGGGATGTGGGGCGTCTCGTACAACTCCGCCCTGCAGTTCTGGCTCATGTTGACGGCGGCGTTCTTCCCGATGATGATCGTACTCCAGCAACTCGGCTCGACCGGCTGGTTCTTCCCGCCGCTCGGCTACGGTGACCTCGTCCCGGAGATGGAGGCCGCCCAGCCCGGCTTCTTCGACATGACGTTCGACACCCGCTGGTACTTCGCGATGTTTCTGGCGATGGCGCTGGGCCCGATCGGGATGCCCCACCTCGCACAGCGGATCTTCACGAGCCGTGACGTCGAGGCCGGCCGGAAGACGGTGTTCTGGTTCATCTTCGTCAGCGCGCTCATGTTCGCCACCGTCTACGCCGTCGCGTTCGCGGGCGTCATGTGGCTGACGCAGGAGGGGCTCATCGATACGGTCGACGAGGCCGACTTCGACAAGATGATCTTCTACCTGAACTTCGCGTTCAGCGGCGACACCATCACCGGCTACGTCGTCGCCGGGGCGATCGCCGGCGGTCTCTCGACGGTGAGCGGTCACATGCTCGCGATCAGTGCCGCGGTCGCCAACGACGTCATCGAAGCGTTCGAACTCGAGATCACGGAAGACCGCAAGACCCAGTTCGGGTACGTCTCGGTCATCGCCGCCGGACTCGTCGTCGCCCTGATCGCCCTGAGCCCGCCGGCGTTCCTCGTCGTCAGTATCCTGTGGGCGTTCGCGATCAGTGCCGCCGCGATCACCCCGGTGATCGTTCTCGGCGTCTGGTCAGCCCGCGTGAACCGCTACGGGGCGATCGCCTCGAGCATCGTCGGCTTCGTGACCGTCGTCGTCCTTTCGCCACACGCGTTCGGCGCGATCGGCGCCGGTGGAGAGGGGCTGACGGCCGACCTCGGGATCGACGCGATCATGATCGCCTTCCCGCTGTCGATGCTGACGTTCATCGTCGTCTCGCTCGTCGCCGAACGGATCGACTCACTCGGCGTCGATCCGGAGTCCAACCGCGCACTCATCAACGAGATGCACGGCTACCCCGACGACGACGTCGAGCGGTTCACGAGCGCGGTCCCACTGCTGATCCTGGCACTGCTTATGCTTCCCATCCTCTGGTGGGGTATCCAGCCCTGGTAACCGGGGTATTCGATCCATGAAACTCTTCGGAACACTACTCGGAACCGCCGTCTGGCTACTCATCGGTATCGGAACAGCCGCACTCGCCGTCTCGAACGAGAACCGGATCACCGGCGTGATCGCGATCGGCTGGATCATGCTGGCCGTGTTCAGCTACTACGAGTACCACAAGGCCGACTGACCGCGACGCTGGTCGCGACTGTCCGTCGCGGCCTGCTCGTCCACTGCCGAACACAGATTCGCCAGCGACCTCGCGTCTCGAGGTTGCCGACCTCATACAGTCTCCTGTACGTCAGTTCCGGCGCAACCGTGACCAGTCCGGCAGTAGCGCCGGTACATCGGTACAGGGATCCGTCTCACTCGTCCATCAACAACACGATCGGACGCTGACTCTCGAGCATCACCGACTGGGTGACGCTTCCGAACAACGCTTTTCCGGTTGGACTCTGGCGCCGGCTACACATGACGATGACGTCGGCGACGATCTCTTCGGCGACCGCGAGAATGCGCTTTGGCGGATCGCCGTACTCGTATCGCTTCTCGACCGAGACACCGTGATTCTCGAGGATCTCGTAGGCGACGTCGACGCTTTCAGGTGCGGCGGACTGGTCCGGCTGTCTCTCCGTCGTGTTGATCTCTGCCTCGGCGAACCAGGGCTGTTGTTTCTTTTCGGAGACGCTCAGTACGACGGCGCTGAGCTCCTCGCTTTCACCGGGCAGCGACGTGACGACGTTCGCCGCTCGCCTGGCTCGCGTTTCGCTCTCGTCGACTGGCACCAGTGCTGTGTACATGCTACCACATACTCTGCCGTCGGGCATATGGTTTGTTCAGCCTCGAGTGACCGTCCGGTACGGAAACTACCTGAAACCGGGCCAATCGGTGGAATTCGCGCGAGACGACGACGAAAAGAACGGGGTGGCCGCAGCCGAAACGTCGACGATCAGTCGCTCATCAGGACGGTCACGGGTCGGTTCGTGTTGAGCAACACGGACTGGGTGATGCTGCCGAACAGCACCTTCCCCGTCGCGCTCTTCTGTCGCCCGCTCATGACGATGCTGTCGGCGTCGACGTCGTCGGCCACCTCGAGGATGCACTCGGTGACGTCACCTTCTTCCAGACGCGTGTCGACGGCGACGCCCGCCTCCTCGAGGAGTTCGTACGCCGCGTTGGTGCTGTCGGGGAGCGACGGATCCCGGCTCCCTTCCGCTCGCTGGGCTTCGAACTCCTGGAGCCAGGGTTGTTTCGTCGGTTCGGAGACGTTCAGCAACACCACTTCCTTCTCGTCGGTGCTGCCGGGAAGCTCGAGTACGGTGGTCGCCGCCTGCTTCGCACGGGTTTCGCTCTCGTCGATTGGTAATAAAAACGTGTGCATACACAAACCTCGCCTGGTTGGTACTTAATGATTGTGGATAGCTATCACTCGCCGGGACCCAGCGGCCGTCATCGGGCTCGGTCCGCGCTCGAATCGATGGCCCACTCGACCGACCGGACCGGCCGATCCCCGGCGCGTACCCGCCGTGCCGTTCGATCGTGAACAATTTTCCGGGTACCAATAACAAGACTTTAGAATCTTGGCATAGTTAATCACACCAATGTTCGACGAGCACGAGCTGGACGCCATCCGTGAGCAACGGGAGCAGTGGGAAGAAGAGACGCTCGAGCCGATCCTCGAGCGCCATGGCGAGCGCCGGGATCGGTTCGCGACGGTCTCGAATCTCGAGGTCGACCGGCTCTACACCCCGGAGGACATCGCCGATCTCGACTTCGAGGAGGAACTCGGCTTCCCCGGTGAACCACCGTATACCAGAGGCCCGTACCCGACGATGTATCGTGGGCGTACCTGGACGATGCGCCAGTTCGCCGGCTTCGGGACCGCAGAAGAGACCAACGAGCGATTCCACTACCTGATCGACCAGGGCCAGACCGGCCTCTCGACGGCGTTCGACATGCCGTCGCTGATGGGACTTGACTCCGATCACCCGATGAGCGAGGGCGAAGTCGGGAAAGAAGGGGTCGCCGTCGACACCCTCCGCGACATGGAGATCCTATTCGACGGCATCGACGTCGGTGAGGTGTCGACGTCGTTTACAATCAACCCTTCCGCCGCGGTCATCTACGCGATGTACGTCGCACTCGCCGACCAGCAGGGCGTTCCCCGCGACGAGATCAGGGGAACGCTCCAGAACGACATGCTCAAGGAGTTCATCGCCCAGAAGGAGTGGGTCATCCCCCCGGAGCCGTCGCTCAAGGTCGTCACCGACACGATCGAGTTCGCCGTCGACGAGACGCCGAAGTTCCACCCGGTCTCCATCTCGGGCTATCACATCCGTGAGGCCGGGTCGACGGCCGCACAGGAGGCGGCGTTCACCCTCGCCGACGGCTTCGCCTACGTCGAAGACAGTATCGACCGCGGGCTCGACGTCGACGAGTTCGGGCCGCTGCTCTCGTTTTTCTTCAACTCTCACAACTCGATCTTCGAGGAGATCGCGAAGTTCCGCGCGTCACGTCGCATCTACGCCCACGTGATGGACGAGTGGTACGGCGCCGAACGGCCCGAGTCCAGGCGGCTCAAGTTCCACACCCAGACGGCCGGCCAGTCGCTGACGGCCCAGCAGCCGCTCAACAACATCGTCCGCGTCACGATTCAGGCGCTGGCGGGCGTCCTCGGTGGCACGCAGTCGCTGCATACCAACAGCTTCGACGAGGCACTCGCGCTGCCGAGCGAGAAGGCCGTCCGCGTCGCGCTTCGCACCCAGCAGATCATCGCCGAGGAGTCGGGTGCCGCCGACATCGTCGACCCGATGGGCGGCAGCTTCGCCATCGAGAAGCTCACCAACGAGATGGAAGCCGAGATCATGGCCTACCTCGAGGAGATCAAGGAGATGGGCGACGGCTCCGTCCGCGACGGCGTCCTCGAGGGGATCGACCAGGGCTACTACCACCGCGAGATCCAGGAGTCCAGCTACGAGTACCAGCAACGCGTCGAACGCGGCGAGGAAGTCGTCGTCGGCGTCAACCGGTACACCATCGAGGAGGACACCTCGCCGGAGATCCTCCACATCGACGAGACCACCCGTGAGCGCCAGCTCAACAGACTCGAGTCCGTCAAGGCCGACCGCGACGACGAGGAAGTGGACGCGACGCTCGAGGCGCTCTCCGAAGCCATCGAGAGCGAAGAGAACGTCATGCCGTACATCATCGACGCGGTGAAAGCGTACGCGACGATGGGCGAGATCATGCAGATCTTCGAAGACTACCACGGTGCCTACCGCGAAGAGATCAGCCCCGTCTGAACGACGCCCCCGCTCCGTCTTGCTCGTCGACCACCCCTTCGACTGCCGACCGTGTCCCCGACCGACGCCACACGGCCTCTCCGGAGGCCGGTGACTACTACACCTCTCGCTCGAGCGTGTACGTACACTCGGTGTAGCTCTCCCCGCCGATCTGGATCTCCTGTGTGTCGGTCTTCTCGAAGCCGAACTCCCTGTAGAAGGCGTTCCCGAGGTCGTTTCCCTCGAGGACCATCGCCTTGACCCGGCCGACCCCGACGTCGAACAGCCGATCGCGCGTCTCCTCGAGCAGTTCGGAGCCGATTCCCGCACCACGGTGGTCGGGGTCGACGTAGACGCGCAGGATGTTCCCGTCCGTCTCGTCGACGTCCCAGGTCGCGTGGGCGAACCCGACGATCCCGTCGTCGCGTTCGGCGACGAGCATGAGCGCCCGCGACCAGATGATCGAGTCCTCGATCCGTCGGTCCGAGTACCAGTCGTCGAGTCCCTCCTGAATCGACTCCCGGCTCAGGATGTCGGGGTAGTCCGCCGTCCAGGAGGTTTTTGCGATCTCCTGAATCGCGTCGACGTCGTCGGTGGTTGCGTCGCGGATTGCCATATGCTATCATCGACCCACGCCACAGTAATTGTTTCCTCGAGCGCTGGTGGTCGCGTCTCGGGTCTGGGTGGTCGCTGGCGACGGGCCGTCGGTTCGCCCGTCCGGACGTTCCGTTAGAATCATGGGTGCCCCGCGAAAATCCCCCGTCATGAGTCGTGAGAACACTCAACGGACAATTCGCTGTATGGTCGCCAAAGTCGGACTCGATGGCCACGACCGTGGCGCCCACGTCATCGCACGTGCGTTTCGCGACGCCGGCTTCGAAGTGATCTACTCCGGACTGCACAAAGCACCCGACGAGATCGTCCAGGCCGCGGTTCAGGAGGACGTCGACGTGCTGGGGATCTCCATCCTCTCGGGGGCTCACGATACCCTCGTCCCCAAGATTATGGACGGCCTCGAGGAGTACGACGCCAAAGACGACACGCTCGTGCTGGTCGGCGGCGTTATTCCCGAGGAGGACCGCCCCGGGCTCGAAGCACAGGGCGTCGCCGAAATCTTCGGCCCCGGAACGTCGATCGAGAACATCGTCGAGTTCGTCCGCGAGAACGCCCCGGAACGATGAGCGACGACGACGAACGACTGCTCGCCGAACTGCTCGAGGGCAACCACCGGGCGCTCGCCCGCGTCATCTCGAAGATCGAGAACCACTCGCCGGGCTACCGGGACCTGGTCTCGGAACTCCACGCCCACACGGGGAACGCGGACGTCGTCGGGATCACCGGCTCGCCCGGAGCCGGCAAGTCGACGCTCGTCGACAAACTCGCGAAGACCTACCGGGATCGAGGTCACACGGTCGGCGTCATCGCGATCGATCCGTCCTCGCCGTTTTCCGGCGGTGCCGTCCTGGGCGATCGGATCCGGATGGCGTCGAACGTCGGCGACATGGACGTCTTTTTCCGGTCGATGTCCGCCCGTGGCTCACTCGGCGGCCTCTCGACGGCGACGACCGACGCGGTCCGTGCGCTCGATGCCTTCGGCAAGGACAAGATCATCATCGAAACGGTCGGCGCCGGCCAGAACGAGATCGACATCGTCACGACCGCCGACACGGTCGCGGTACTCGTCCCGCCGGGATCGGGCGACGACATCCAGATGCTCAAAGCCGGCATCCTCGAGATCGCCGACGTCTTCGTCGTGAACAAAGCCGACAAAGACG
>LKMK01000100.1 GCA_001563805.1 Natrialbaceae archaeon B1-Br10_E2g2 | reverse complement strand
GAATCAGAAGACGACGAACCAGAGAACGAGGAACCGGAAGACGACGAACCAGAGGACGACGAACCGGAAGACGACGAACCAGAGGACGACGAACCGGAAGACGACGAACCAGAGGACGACGACGACAGCAACGAACGAGGGGGCGGTCGATCGCCGTGGCTGGACGAGAACTGGCTGGGTAACCTGATGGAATTCAGCCGCTGAGTCCGGCCTACGCCGGCGGCCGAATCACCGACGGATCGGCGCTCGCCACCGCAGACACCGACGTCTCAGATACCGCTGGGATATTTCTTTGAGACCGGTGATACCCACGCTTCCGCGTTCGAGCGGGTCCGGCCGACGACCGTGGGCTGCAGTCGGTACCCACGTTATCGAGGTAAGCCCGGTCCGATTCTCGATTTCAGAGAGGGGACGGACTTTCGACACCGACCTTCGATGTTTTTCCCCAACACACTGAGTGCAAATCCGAGGGTCAGCTTGGCCGTTGGAGAGTAGTACGGGCCGAGCGATTCCGGGACGGTGGGCTCGAACGACGGATCGCCGACGTTTCGAATCCCCTCCTCGAGCAGGGCGATCTGCAGTCGGTGCTGGCGATCCTGAACGTCCCACAACGTCGCACATCCCTCGGTGTCGACCTCGCCCTCGGCGATGATTTCTCCTGCATCGATCCCCTCGTTGAGACGCTGTAACGTCACCCCGGCTCTCGGGGACCCGTCTACGAACGCCTTGGGCGTCCCCATGCCACGGTAGCGACGGACGTTTCCCGGGTGGAAACTGAGAACGCCGTGTTCGGTCGACTCGAGAACGTCTCCCCTGAGGAGGCCGAACCCGTATCGAACGACAACGTCACACCGCGAGTCGATCGCTTCGACCGTTTCCTGGGGCAATTCGCTCCACACTCCATCGGTGATCGGCTTCACCGATCGTATTTCGGCACCCTCGAAACAGTCGGCATCGAGTACCGTTCGACACTCCCTGAGCGGATGCTCGTCCCGGAGCACCGCCCCGAGTTTCCGTTCTGCAACGACGAGCGACCAGGCACGTCGGGAAACCGCCCTCTCCGCGAAATCCGCCACCGTATACCCGGCGTCGACCAGTGGACAGTCACTCGAGTCGGATTTCGCCTCCGGAATCGTCGTCCCGTCGACGACGACGAGTGGGATCTCGACGTCGAGGCTCCGCTGAACCCGCTCGAGTGACCGCAGTTGCCACGTGGTGAGCAACCAGTCCGCGAGAACACAGACAGTATCAACTCTCGATCGGGTCATGGAGACTCACCTCGGTCGATTCCGACGCTCTGAACGCACCCGTCCAACCTGCCAAGGATCCAACCGGGTCTCGAGCCGATGTGATCGCAAACGGGCGTTCGAACGCCGTTTCGGTCAACACGGACCGTTCTCGATACGTGGAGGGGTTCAGTGCTCCGTCGCTCATCCCATCCATCAATCGCTCAGCAGCCACATAACCCGTGTACGTCCTGGGAGGCATTTTCACCACTGGCGTCAGTTACGGTCGGCCATTCGTTCACATCGGTTGAGACGGTCTGCTGACCGCCACGCCCGCAGGACGGTCACGGATGTGGCGGAACCGACTGTCGACACACCAACCGAAACTCGAGTGCTGGTCACTCGAGGTACCCGAGGTCGGTGAGTCGGTCCTCGATCCGTTCGTCGTCGGTGGTGACCGAAGGGCTACCGTTGAACCGCGAAAGGGTCGTCGCTCCAACCGGCTCGACACAGGAGAGCGACTCTCCGTCCATACGTTCGTCCATCGGTATGCCAAGCGTCGCGAGTACCGTCGGGGCGACATCCAGGAGATGAGGGTCCTCGAGGGTCACACCAGTCTGGATGTCCGATCCAACCGCCGCGATTATCCCGTGTAGTTTGTGATCCCACGGCTCCATCGGGGGACCGAACTGTTTGCCCCTGTGTTTGGCAGACAGGAAGTGGTTGAAGTTCGACGGGATCGTAACGACATCGACCGCGCGGTCGCTTTCGGGTCCGTGAAAGTACGCCTCCCGACGGCGAACCTCTTCGAAAACGAATTCCCCGTCAGGAGTCCTGACGGACCGGAGTCGCTCGATCAGGCGCTGGCGTACAGATTCGTACTCCGACTGGGCGACGACACCATCCGGATCGCGCCCCTCGAGGTTGATTCGAACACCGAGTTCGATTCGGGACCGCATGTATGCTTCCGACCGGGGAAGCGATACCCAATTTTCCCCGGCTTTGACGAGCATCAGAGGGACGTGTTTCGCGATCGGGTCGAGGATTCCAATCCGCTCGAGCGCGGCGCCGACTGACTGGCTCGATATTCCGAACGACGCCACGCTCGCCACGAATTGTTCGGCCAGGCCCTGACTGAGGCTCGTGTCTGCTTCTCCTTTCTTGAGCTTCGAATCCCGAGCGATCCCCCAGCTCGGCATTCCGCGTCCATCGGTTTCGAACTCGACGTACCCCGTATCGTACAGGAAATCGTTCACTCGAAACTCGTAGCCGTCGTAGGGTCCGATCCCGTGATCACTGACGATCACCACGTTGTCAGGGTCGGTCGTTGCAATCAGTTCACCGACCTGCTTGTCCACTTCCCCGTAAACGCTCCTGACCGCATTCTGGTCTCCGGGGCGCCGGTGGACTACCGAGTCAGTCGCCTGAAACTGTACGAATCCAAACTCCGGCTCGAACCGAGCAACGAGGTACTCGAACGCAGCGGTTCGTGACCGAATACACGCCCGATACGAGTCTACTAACTCTCCGTCGTCCGTATCCGGATACACGTGGTACTCTCCGATTTCGGTCCGGACGTCGTCGAGAAGTCCGTTTGGATGACACTCGGGATTCTCCGGGGCTGTGTAACCCGGGATCAACGCCCCATCGAACGGTCGTGGCGGATGTGTCACCGGAACGTTGACCACGACGCTCGAGACGCCGTGGTGGCTGAGCACGCCCCAGAGCGTCCGCTCGCGAACGTCCGTCGAGTTGACGACGTCCCAGTCGTAGCCGTCGAACGAAAGGAAACTGAAGACACCATGCTTTCCCGGGTTCATTCCTGTGTAAAGTGATGGCCACGCGGACGCGGTCCACGGCGGTATCTGTGATTCGAGCGGGCTACTGACACCTGACTCGAAAACCGATGATAGGGTCGGCAATTCGCCCCGTTCGAACAACGGGTTGAGTACGCGGTGGCAGGCGGCGTCGATTCCGATGAGTAGCGTTTTCAGATTCGAGTCTCCGCTCATCGTATGCATACTAGTGGAATCTCGTTTGGTTATGCACACTGTACAAACCTCGCGATGACACAGATAATCGATACTACATTCCATTTCGTACCCGACGTCGGCTACCGAAGCCGACCGAAGCACCGGCCGCCGATTGGACCGCTCTCCCAGTCGAAAACGGGACGCTGGTATGGAGTGTCGCTCGCGGCACGTCCGAAACGTTCAGTTTATCCGATAGAACTGTCGTAACCGGACCGGCGATCACCGATAGTACGTGACCGTACCCGAGTCGTGGACGCGATTTCGCTCGCCCAACTCGTCCCAGGGCACGTCCTCGGCGTAGACGTACTGTGATCCCTCGAGCTGGAGCGGCCGCTGCTCGAGTTCGCCCTCGCGGATGAGGACGCCGTCGAGGTCGTCGTGTACGACAGTGTCGTCGTCGACGCCGATTCGGGTACAGTCGGTCTCAAGGATGTCCTCGTAGTACCGACAGGTGATGTGATCCGACCCCAGTTCGTCGGTGTGGACGGCCTCGAGCCGTTCGAACTCGGCCCGTTCGGCGTCCGTGAGGTAGTAGGTGTAGAACTCCCGCTCGACGAGCGGGTTGTCGGAGGCGACGAAGTCGTTCGAGAGGGCCACCATCGAGAACGAGGAGACAAGCAAGAGGACGGCGATGAACCCTCGAACGCCGGTTCGTCTGACCAGCTCGAAGAGACCGAATCCACCGGTCAGCGCGAGAAACGGGAAGCCATAGTGGGCGAATCGGGTTACGTTGATGCCGGCAAGCGAGTCGAGCAACAGGGTAGGACCCGGAACCAGCAAGGGGACCATCGCGACCGTTGCAACGGCGACAGGACCGAACCGAGCCCCTCTCGCGTGCGATCGCTCGAACCAGAAGAAAAATCCTGCGAGTACGAAGAACAGCAAAAACGAGTGGGGAAGATAGTTCGCCACTTCCCGCCAGGGAAACAGTTCGATCCCGCCTGGCGGACCGTCAGCTGGCCCCGTGCCGGCTACAGTGCTGACGAGACGGTTTATGACGGTAACTGCGAGCAGATCAGCACCGTACAGCCAGTAGATACTGGTGATTGCACCGGCGATCAGCAGGATCGAGCCGTCGACGACGCGTGGCCGACTCCACCGCTCAGACGACACGATCGGTCCTCGAGCGGCATAGAGGCGCTCGGCGACGAGTAACACGGCGAGTAGTACCACCACGAACGGGATCGAGACGGTGTGGTAGACGACGATCGCGACTACGAAGGTAATGGTCAGCAGTCGCATTCTGACGTCGGTACCGGCGACGAGGGTGAACAGGAGAACGACGAACAGCACCGACGCAACACTTCTCGAGATCGAGTACATGCCGTAGAAGACGTAGTCGGGGACCGCGACCAGCACCAGGGCGGCGAGGAGCGCGACGGTCGGATCCGGGTGGAGCCGACGTGCGAGGACGTAGAGCATGAGCACGCCGCCGCCAAAGACGAGGCCGGATACCAGTACCATCGTCGTGTGCGGTGAGAGTGCCCCCTCGAACAGCGCGTATGCAGAGGCGGTGTACGTGTGCCAGAGTGGGAACGGATCGTACACGGCCCAGCGGTCGGGCATGTTCCCGGTCTCGTACACGGAAACCATCATGGCGACGTGCGCCGGCAGGTCCGTCCGTCCGATGAAATAATCGTAATGAAGCGTAACACTAAAAATCGAGACGAGAAGCGCGAGCGAACAGTGATAAAGCGAGACGGCTATGTGTACCGGTTCGGACTCCGAAGAGACGATCAGCGCAAAAACCAGCCCGTAGAGGACACCCAGTCCGACGAAGAATGCAGTGGGCCGAACGTCGAAGACGACCAGCATCGCAGCTAGCAACGCGACGACCAGATGGATTCCGATCGAGGGGAGACGCCAGTCTATGGCCTGCCGGAATGGGAGGCTCCCCGACCCGTCCCGCCGGCGAAGCGCTCGCGCGACGACGGGTGCAAGTATCATCGGGATCGCCAGATAGAGCCCGAGAATTCCCAGATTTGGCTCTCCGAGAGCGACGGGAACGATCACACCGACGACTGCGACGACCGGGAGCCCGATCAGCGCGATCGAATACGTCAGTTCAGCCAGCCGATTCCGGCGTGTCGTTTCGGTCATGGTTCGACGTGCGACGGTTGACTCCGTGCGGGAGTAGCCGTCGGTCCCCCCAACGAAGTGTGGCCAGACAGTCGCCGACAGTACATCAGAGGGGGTTGTATATCCTCGGGGGATTGGCCACTCGACCGAAACGTTTTGGGGAGCCTACAGAGCGGATTGTGGGGGCATCCACGTCGGCCGACGGAATCGGCGTCGTCTTGCAGATACAGGCAACGCGGCTATAGATTGGGTGGTCGGAGACCGACAGTGTATGGGTTCGTTGCTCGAGATGAGACGTGTAAGTTCGTTGCTCAAGCGAGGCGTACCCTCCCGGTTGCTCGAGCGTGTCCGAAACGAGTCGGTCGTCTACCGCCACGTTCCTCCACCCCCTGCGGTCGAGCAGCCTCGAGAATCAGTGACCGTCGAGTGGGTCACTGCGGACCTGATCGAGGAGACCATTTCGGACGACCGACGTCGTCAGCGATTCCTGTCGTTTCTGGACCATGGCTACTGTGGCCTGCTCGCACACGACGATGGCTCGTGGATCGCTCACGGGTGGGTCTACACCCCCGAGTCAACGCTGGTCCCGATCCACCTCCCCGACTGGATCGGCGAGATGGACCTCTACTGGCTCGTGTTCGGGAGAACGAGGGCGGGGTACCGAGAGAGAGGGTGGCATACCTACCTGCTCGCACGACGATTGCGCGCGATCTACGAGCACGATCCATCAGAAACCGTCTTTTCAGACACCGGTGCAGACAACGTCTCCCGGTATTCGCTGACGTCGACCGGATTCGAACCGGCGGGAACGATGGTGACCTACAGCCTCGGCTATCCACCGTTCGATCTGGTTCGGTACGGCCGGTGGGACTGGGAGACGCCACACCCGCCGCTACCGGAGTGACAGTAACTCGACCAGCTGGGCGGTCGGTCGTCATCGCGGATCCGTCGCCGTCGATTTTAATACCTTTCGCCGGCCGATACTCCGGTATGACAGTCGACGATCGCTACACGGTGTTCGGTGTTTATCTCTCTCGTCCGGTCGCCGACGCGCTCGAGGACCACCTCTACGAGGAAGCCGGCGTGCTCGACCTCGAGGGGTACTTCGCCGAGACGCCGGATTCGGTGCCGGCCGGCGATCCGGGTGCCGACGTGACCGACGCACTCGTCGCCGACGCGGTCGAGGGCTTTCCGGCGTTGTACGACGAGGGCGATTTCACGGCGGCCGAAGCCGTCGATCACGACGGATTCGACCTCGTCAGACTGGCCGCGAAACCGGCGCGCGCCGCGGAGCTCCGCGATCGGTTCCAGGCCGCCGCGACGGTCCGCGACGTCGACCTCCGGACCGTCCAGACGGCGATTCTCGCCGCGGCACTGGGAGTGAAACCGACGGCCGACTGAACCAGCAGGTGGGCGTCGCGACCGAATCGCGGGCGAGTTGGTGCTGTCGAACGAGCGATCGTCAGTGACACTGGCGGCCCCGGAACGACGTCGTTCGTAGCTTCCAGAGCGGACGCTGACGGCCCGGGATAGCCGCCATCCCCTCGAGCAATTCGGGCCGCAGGCGGTGTGGTCGGCCCCCACCGCCGGGGTCGTCAGGCCTCCCGAAGCTCGTAGATGCTCACCCAGTGGTCGAGGTTCTCCGCCTCGTGGTCGCTCGCGCGTCGGGTGGCGTCAGCCCAGTCGGTACACTCCCACT
This sequence comes from Natrialbaceae archaeon B1-Br10_E2g2, assembly GCA_001563805.1. Taxonomy (GTDB): domain Archaea; phylum Halobacteriota; class Halobacteria; order Halobacteriales; family Natrialbaceae; genus Natrarchaeobaculum. Next base: position 3,703 of record LKMK01000100.1, on the reverse strand, counting down.
CGAGGCCACAGCTGTCACACCGGAGCTGGTATGCCATGGTCTACCATAGACTTCGAATGAGTATAACGGTCGTGACTGCGATGGCCTGTTTATCTCCCACTCTGGGGTCGAACGAGACGCCTCGAGGAGCGACTTTCAACGCGTGCTCGTCGCTTCGCTCTTCGGTGTTGCGTCGGCAAAATGGGTTGGGGCAGATTTGAACCACGGTCGCAGCAAGCTGCTCCCTGATTCAAATCTACCCAGAACAACCCTGTCGCTCGCGAATTTGCTCGCGACAGAAGTAGTGGGTTGGGGCAGATTTGAACTGCCGGCCTCCTCCATGTCAAGGAGGTGTCATAACCAGACTAGACCACCAACCCGCCTGGTTCGGACACCGCGGCGACCGTCGCCACGTCGTCTACACTCATCCGTTGCCGGCCACCGTAGTTGAAGGTTTCGAATCGACTGCTGTACGCGACGCCGCCGCACGGGTCGTCGATACGTTTATTAGCATGTACTGATTTGAGCATTACAAGACAACTACGTACATTGGTGTTCACTATGCAGGAGTACGTCGAACGGGTGACTGACGGAGCGGACCTCTCGCAGACCGACGCTCGAGCGGCCTCGACGGCCGTCTTCGAGGAGGCGACGGAGGCACAGATCGGCGCGTTGCTCGCCGCGTTGCGCGCGAAAGGAGAGACGGAAGCCGAGATCGCGGGCTTCGCCGAAGGGATGCGCGAGGCCGCACGGACGATCGAGCCGGATCGCGAGCCGCTGGTCGACACCTGTGGGACGGGTGGCGACGACCACGACACGATCAACGTCTCGACGACGAGTGCGATCGTCGCCGCCGGTGCGGGGGTGCCGATCGCGAAACACGGCAACTACTCCGTCTCCTCGTCGTCGGGGAGTGCGGACGTCCTCGAGGAGGTCGGCGTGAACGTCGAGGCCGAACCGCCGGCCGTCGAGGCGGCGATCGAAGCCGACGGCATCGGCTTTATGCTCGCGCCGGTGTTCCACCCGGCGATGAAAGCCGTCATCGGCCCGCGAAAGGAGCTGGGCATGCGAACGGTGTTCAACGTCCTCGGACCGCTGACGAACCCGGCGGGCGCGGACGCCCAGGTCGTCGGCGTCTACGATCCCGAACTGGTTCCCGTCCTCGCCGACGCGCTCGCCCGCATGGACGTCGAGCGCGCACTGGTCGTCCACGGCTCCGGAACCGACGAGATCGCCATCCACGGCGAAACCGTCGCCGCGGAAGTCGAGGGCGAGACGGTCGAGCAGTACGCCCTCGAGCCGGCCGACCTCGGGCTCGAGACATACGACATCTCTGCCATTTCGGGTGGCTCGCCCGAGGCGAACGCCGCCGACATGCGCGGCATCGTCGAGGGAGAGGTTACCGGCGCGAAACGGGACGTGATCCTGGCGAACGCCGGCGCGGCGATTTACGTCTCGGGCGAGGCCGACTCGCTCGAGGAGGGTGCCCAGACCGCACGCGAGGCGATCGAAACCGGCGACGCCGCGACGAAACTCGAGCGCCTCTGTGAGGGGACACCGGAGCCACCGGCGGAGGGACGATGACGCGGGTCAAAGTCTGTGGCGTAACGACCGAGGCGGGCCTGGAGACGGTCGTCGACGCCGGCGCAGACGCCGTCGGCATCCTCTGCGACGTCACCGTCGACACGCCGCGGGAGGTCTCTCTCGAGCGTGCCAGCGACCTGATCGAGGCCGCGCCGCCGTTCGTGACGACCGTCCTCGTGACGATGGCGACCGACCCCGGGCGAACGGCCGAACTGCTCGAGGAAGCCACACCGGACGCGATTCAGCTCCACGGCGACGTCAGCCCGGACGACCTCGAGTCGCTGCGGACGGCGACCGACGCGACGATCCTGCTCGCGGTCGACGCCGACGATCTCGCCGACGCCGACCGGTACGACGAGCTCGTCGACGGCCTGGTCGTCGACAGCACCGACGAGGACGGTGCCGGCGGCACGGGCGAGACCCACGACTGGGAGCGAACGCGGATGGAGACGGCACGTCTCGAGTCGCCGGTGATCCTCGCCGGTGGGCTCGACCCCGACAACGTCGGCGACGCCATCCAGGCGGTCGATCCGTTCGCGGTCGACGTTTCGAGCGGCGTCGAAGCCGAGGAAGGACGCAAAGATCCCGACGCTGTCAACTCGTTCGTCGCCCGCGCGGGTCGAGCAGCGACCGTCCAATCCGAGGCAAGCCCGTCACCATGACCGACACGGAGCTCCCCTCGAGTGCAGCATCGGAACTGGTATCGCTCGACCTCGACCGGGCGGACTTTCGCGAGCGTGCGTCCGGTCCGTCCGATAGGCCGGTCGTCGTTCGGACCGTCGCGACGCTCGACGTCGAGACGACGCCGCTGTCGGCGTACGCCGCGCTGACCGGCCGTTCGGCTGGCAGCGACCGCGAGCGTTCACCGTACGCGTTCTTGCTCGAGAGCGCCGAAAAGACGGCCTCGAGCGATCCGGACGGCGCGTTCCGGCCGAGTTCGACGACCGCCGAGCGACACGCACGGTTCTCGTACGTCGGCTACGATCCCGAGGCCGTCGTCACGGTCGGCCCGGACGGGACCGACGTCGAGGCGCTGACCGCGGACGCACCGCTCGAGCTGCTCGAGACGGACGCCGATGGCGACACGGTCGACGCGCTCCGGGCGGCGATGCCCGACGTTCGACTCGCGAACTTCCCCGACCACGACCGCCAGCACCTGGAAGGTGGCCTCGTCGGCTTCCTCGCCTACGACGCCGTCTACGACCTCTGGCTCGAGGAGGTCGGCCTCGAGCGGCCCGAGTCGCGGTTCCCGGACGCCCAGTTCGTCCTGACGACGAAGACGCTCGCGTTCGACGAACACGATGGGACGATCTCGCTCGTCTGTACGCCGATCCTCGAGGCCGACGACGATCCCGGCGCGGTGTACGCCGAACTCGAGGCGGAAGCGGCCGCGGTCGCGGCGACGCTGCGCGACGCCGAGCCGCCCGAGACCGGCGGCTTCGTCCGCGAAGACGAGGTGGCCGGTCCGAAAGACGAGTACGAAGCACACGTGCGACGAGCGAAAGAACACGTTCTGGACGGCGACATCTACCAGGGCGTGATCTCGCGCACCCGCGAGCTGTACGGCGACGTCGACCCGCTCGGCTTCTACGAGTCGATGCGGGAGGTCAACCCCTCGCCGTACATGTACCTGCTCGAGCACGACGACCTGACCGTCGTCGGCGCGAGCCCGGAGACGCTGATCTCCGTTCGCGGACGCGAAGTGATGTCGAACCCGATCGCGGGTACCTGCAACCGGGGGACGAGCCCGGTCGAGGATCGACGGCTGGCTGGCGAGATGCTCGCCGACGAAAAGGAACGCGCCGAGCACACGATGCTGGTCGACCTCGCTCGAAACGACGTCCGCCGGGTCTCAGAGCCCGGTTCGGTCCGCGTCGAGGAGTTCATGAACGTCCTCAAGTACAGCCACGTCCAGCACATCGAGTCGACCGTCACGGGGACGCTGGCAGCGAACGCTGATGCGTACGATGCGACCAGGGCCTCGTTCCCGGCCGGCACGCTCTCGGGCGCACCGAAGATCCGTGCGATGGAGATCATCGACGACCTCGAGGCCGAACCCCGCGGCCTCTACGGCGGGGGCGTCGGCTACTACTCCTGGACCGGGGACGCCGACTTCGCCATCGTTATTCGCACGGCCACG
>LKMK01000099.1 GCA_001563805.1 Natrialbaceae archaeon B1-Br10_E2g2 | reverse complement strand
TTCCTCCTGCTCGAGCGGGTGGGGGCGAGCGAAGCGAGCCTGGTCAACTACGCCGTTCCGGTCGTCGCGGCGGTCGTCGGCTGGGCCGCCCTCGGTGAGACGATCACGCTCGCCACGATCGCCGGCTTCGCGCTGATCGTCGCCGGGTTCGCCCTGTGCAAGATCGACGCCCTGTGGCGGCAGGTCGGTCCGCTGGTCGGCTACGGGCCGCGGCGACGACCCCCGGCAGACCGTGGCGTCGTCGTCGACGGGAACCGATATCTGCCCGACGACGCCTACGACGAGTACGAGACCGGGGAGTCGAGCCGGATCACCCACGGGACGGGCGCCGACTGACCGTCCACTACGAATCGTTCGGGGATCGTCCCCTCGTTTCTGGAGGCATCAAAAGTACCATAGCAGTTCGCCGCCCAGTGGACGCTATCAGGTGGTTTCCGTGACCCAAAAACGAGAGTATACTGACGATTATCCCGACAAGAAGCTGTACATCCCCGGCCCGACGGAAGTACGCGGGGACGTGATCGAGGCGATGTGCGAGCCGATGTTCGGCCACCGGATGGACCGGATGACCGACCTCTATACGACCATCGTCGAGGACACCAAGACGTTCCTCGGCACCGACAACGACGTCATCATCCTCACGGGCTCCGGGACGGAGTTCTGGGAGGCCTCGACGCTCAACCTCGTCGACGAGAACATTCTCGTCCCGACCTGTGGCAGCTTCAGCGAGCGCCACGCCAACGTCGCCGAGCGACTCGGCAAGGACGTCGACCGCCTCGAGTACGAGTGGGGCCGGGCGATCAAACCCGAGGACATCCGCGCGGAACTCGAGGACAGCGACACCGACTACGACGTCGTCGCGACCGTGATGAACGAGAGCTCCACGGGCGTCCGCAACCCCATCGAGGAGATCGGTGACGTCGTCGCCGAGTACCCGGACACCTACTTCGTCGTCGACGCCGTCTCCGCGCTCGGCGGCGACTACGTCGACATCGACGAACACAACGTCGACGTCATCTTCACGTCGACCCAGAAGGCGTTCGCGATGCCGCCGGGACTGGCCGTCTGCGTCGTCAGCGACGAGGCCTACGAGCGCGAACTCGAGAACGACTCCGCCTCGTGGTACGGCGGCTTCCAGCGCTGTCTCGATTACTACGACCGGAAGGGCCAGACCCACTCGACGCCCGCTATCCCGATCATGCTCGCCTACCGCAAGCAGATGAAACACATGCTCGAGGAAGGCCACGACGCCCGCGACGCTCGCCACCGCGAGATGGCCGAGTACACCCGCGAGTGGGCCCGCGAGCACTTCGACATGTTCCCCGAGGAGGGCTACGAATCCCAGACGGTCAGCTGTATCGAGAACACCCAGGGGATCGACGTCGCCGAGACGATCGAGGCCGTCAGCGAGGAGTACGACTTCGTCTTCTCGAACGGTTACGGCTCGCAACTCGGTGAGAAAACGTTCCGCATCGGCCACATGGGCGAACACGACCTCGAGTCGATCAAAGCGTTGACCGACGCCATCGAAGACGCCGCCGGACTCTAGGCCGTCGAGACCGCTCGAGCGTCCCATTCCGGACACCGGCGATGGCGGCGGTCCATCTCGATGTGGGTCCCGGTACGGATCGGTTCTCGACCGACGACACAGCGTGGAACGACGGCGATGGCCGACATCTATAATCCGATCGACGACCAGTTTTCGAGCACGTCTGATCTCGATCGAATGAGTGATTCGGAAGAGTCGGTTCGCGTTCTCCACGTGAGCGGGGAGCCGAATCAGCGGCAGGCGGTGGCCACAGCCCTCGGACGCCGGCCCGAGTCCGTCGAATCGGTCCCGGCTACCAGCGGGAGCGAGGCACTCGACCGACTCGACGACAACGCGGTCGACTGCGTCGTCAGCGCGTACGATCTGCCGGGGATGGACGGTATCGCGCTTCTCGAGGCGATCCGTGAAATCGACGACCGGCTTCCGTTCGCGCTACTGACGACCGACGGCAACGAACGGATCGCGAGCGAGGCCGTTTCGGCCGGCGTCACGGAGTACCTGCGGCTGAGTTCGGAGTCCGTCAACTACGATCTCGTCGCTCGAACCGTCCTCGAGCTCGGCACCGAGCACCGAGAAGCGACCGCGGTGACCCGAACGACCGCTCGGCTGCAGGAGATCGCCGACCACGTGACCGACGTCCTGTGGGTGTTCACCCACGACTGGAGCGAGGTCCGCTACGTCAACTCGGCCTACGAGGACCTCTTCGGTCGGCCGATCGAGGACCTCTACGACGACTCCCGGGACTTTCTCGAGAGCGTCCATCCGGCGGACCGGGAAGCGGCTACCCGGGAGATGGAACGCGTCTCGAACGGCGCGTCTGGGGAGATGGAACTTCGCGTCAACGCGGCCGAGGAGTTCAGGCGGTGGGCGTGGGTGCGGGCCGAACCGATCGTCGACGACGGCGAGGTCGTCCAGATCGTCGGGTTCTCCCGCGACGTCACCGAGCGCAAGCGGACGGAGAACCGATTCAAGGCGCTCACCGAACAGACACCGGCGCTAACGGCCGTGCTCGGGCCGGACGGGACGTTCACGTACGCCAGTCCGTCACACGAGGAGTTTCTGGGGTACGATCCGGACGAACTGCTCGGTGCGATCGCCTTTGAGCACATCCATCCGGACGATCGATCGGAACTGATAGAATCCTTCTCCGCGCTGGTCGAACGACCGGACGCCGTGCAGACCGCCGAGTTTCGGTTCGCAAACGCCGACGGCGACTGGCGATGGCTCGACGCTCGCGGTCGGAACCGAATCGACGACGCGGGAGTCGAAGGAATCGTCATCAGCTCCCGGGACGTCACCAGACGCAAGCGACAACAACGGGAACTCGAACGCCAGCGGGACAGGCTCGACCGGTTCGCGAGTCTCGTCACCCACGACCTTCGAAACCCGCTTGCCGTCGCGAGTGGACACCTCGAGCTCGTCAGGGAGACGGGTGCGGAAGACTCCCTGGACCGGATCGGGGAATCGCTCGATCGCATGGAACGGATCATCGACGACGTCCTCGAGCTGGCCAGACAGGGGGAACCGATCGGCGATACGGCGGCCGTTTCCGTCGAGTCGGTCGCCCGCTCGGCCTGGAGTACCGTCGCTACCGACGACGCGGTCCTCGTCGTCGACGCCGATACGACCCTCCAGGCCGATCCTGACCGCCTGCGCACCTGCTTCGAGAACTGCTTTCGAAACAGTATGGAGCACGGTTCCACGGGACGGACCGACGGCGGTCCGCTCACCGTCACCGTCGGCCGCACCGACGACGGCTTCTTCGTCGCCGACGACGGCACCGGTATCCCCGACGACGAGCGTGAGGCCATCCTCGAGTGGGGAACGACGACCAGCGAGGCTGGGACCGGTCTCGGGCTGAGCATCATCCAGCAGATCGCCGACGCGCACGGCTGGACCCTTTCGGTTACCGAGAGCGACGCTGGCGGTGCCCGGTTCGAGTTCGGCGACGTCCGCCGGCCCTAGCCGTGCCGATTCCGTCGAAGTCACCACCGAAATCCCGCGATTTCCGACTTGTTCACCGAGACCGATCCGTTCGCCGTTCGGGCCAACTCACTCGTCGTCGAGCCGTTCGTCCGGAACCTGCTCCTCGAGGAGATAAAGACAGTCGTCAGCGGTGATTCGAGCCGGTCGACGGCGGCGACTTACTGAATGTGTCCTTCCCGTCGCAGCTGGTCGGCGTCGGCCTTCTCGTAGCGCCAGGTGATGTCCGCCTTCTCGTCCTGCCAGTCCCACGGCGAGACGAGGACGACGTCGTCCTCTCGGATCCAGACCCGCTTTTGCATCTTCCCGGGAATGCGTGCGGTGCGTTCCTGGCCGTCGGCACAGCGTACTTTCACCCGATTCGCCCCGAGCATGTCCGTGACGGTCGCGAAGACCTCGTCGTCTTCGGGCATCCGGAGGTTCTTGCGACCGCCTTCGCCGTCGTTGCCCATGGCCGGGCGTTCGATTCCGATCGGTTTAATCCTTTATCGATCGGCTCGAGCCGGTCGCAAGCCCCTGTTGCCGTCGGTGCCGACTCCGATCGGTGCTGAACCACGTCGTTTATTTCGCTCGCCTCGCGACCCCTGGGTATGTTACGAAATCTCGGTCCGCTGGGGATCGTCGGCGTCCTCATGTTGCTCGCCGGCATCGGCCTGATCGCCTACGAAAACCTCGTGATCGCGGCGGGGCTGGCACTCGCCATCGCCGGGCTCGGCCTCGCCGTCCGCTCGCTCGTCTCGGGGATGCTCAGCCAGTGGGGCCTGTTCTGATCGAGCGTCACCAGCCGAGACGGCTGTTTTCGGTCCCACACAACCGTTTTGCCGTCGGCCCCCCAAGACGTTCGTATGGGGTATACGGTTCACTACTACGACCTCGTGCTGGTCTGTATCGCCGCGAGCCTCGCGGTCGGTGCACTCGTCGGCTACGCGACGCCGATCGCCATCGAGGTATCGATCGTTGCCCTCGGACTCGTCGCCATCGGATTTATTCTCCACGCGCTGTTCGTCAACGGGCCGGTCGACGAACTCGAGGACCTGACCGAAGAGGTGCCGGTCGAAGAGGTGCCGCAGGTGCTCTCGCCGCTGGACGCAACCGAGTGAGCTACACTTCGTTGTCGCCGGCGCGGTGTTCGCTGATGAGTTGATCGACCATCGCGGCTTTGCGGTCCAGTTCTCGTTTCTTCGCCCGCTCGCGCCAGTCGTCGATAACGGCCTCGACGTCGTCCTCGCGGGCCACCGCGAGCTCGTCGACCTCCTGCATCGCCACGTCGCCAGCCGGGCCAACCGGAATCTCGTTCTCGAAGAGGAGTTCGTCGGCGACCTCCGAGAGCCCGCCGTCTTTGAGGACGACGCGGGGGTCGAAACTCGCGAGTAACTCGGCCGTCGATCGACCGGCGCCGCTCGCATCGCGGAGGTAGACGACGTCGCCGGTGGCGATCCCGTACTGCTCGTCGGCCTCTCGGATCGCCCCCTTCGTGAACTTCTCGACGACCTTGACGGGGACGAGCCCCTCTTTTTTCGCCGAGACGTCGCTGAAGTTCGAGTGGTCGAGCTTCCACAGGGCCTTCATCCGCTCGACTTTCTCCTCGAGCGCCTCGACCGTCTCGCGGGCCTCGTCCCGTTCGTACTCGAGGCGCTCGGCCTTTCGGCGGTAGCGGGTCACCTCGCGATTTCGGCGGACCTCCTTGCGTTCGTTCCGGCGGGTCGCCTCGAGTTCGCCCTCGAGTTCGGCGATCCGGTCGTCGCGGTCCTCGAGTCGGCCTTCGAGGGTCGAGACGTGTGACTGGAGACGCTCGACCTGTCGCTCGAGGTCCCGGATCCGCCGCTCCTCGGCGGTGAGTTCGCGGGGCTCCGGCTGGGTGGATTCGGCCTCGGATTCGTCGTCGTCCTCGAGGTCCCTGAGGACGGCTTCGACGCTCTCCTCGCCGGCGACGACGCGGGCGATGACCTCGCCGCGGTCGATCCCCGGCGGGAGTTTGGCGTCGATCCGACCGAACTGGTCCTCGTGGGCGTCGAAGGCGTACAGTGCGGCGGCCATCGCGTCGCGCTGGTGGTCGTCGTCGTAGGGATGGTCGCGGGTGCGGTGTTGTTTCTCGTCGATCGGGAGGTCCCGCTCGGGCGTCCAGCCCGCGGCGTCGAAGCTTCGGCGGAACTTCTCGACCGTCTCGGGCATCGGCGTCACGTCGGCCGCGACGACGATCGGACGACCCCGTTCGACGATCCACTCGATCACCCCGGCCGTATCCGTCGTGCGCGAACTCCAGACGTCCAACACCTCGCCCTCGAGGCTGACGATGGATACGGCGGTCGTCGTCCCCGGATCGATGCCGACGACGACGTGATCGTGGCGTTTCGCGAGCGGGCGGAACTCGATCCCGTCGCGGCGTTCCCGTTCGATCTCGACGCGGACGTCGCCCGACCGGTTTCGCGAGACCGGGATGTCCTGTGGGCGCGCTTCGACCGTGAAGACGGCGTTGGCGTAGCCGCCGTAGGCCTCGCGGATCTCGACGTCGTACTCGAGGTTCACCCGCTCGAGTTCCGACTCGACCTCGCGGGCGCGCTTTTTGACCGAGCCGTGGATCCGGCGGGTGAACCGATCCTCGCTCCAGCCGCCGCTGCCGGTCGACCGGCCCCTCGAGACCTTGACGGTGGTCGTGTCGGTGAACGCCGACACCTCGTAGCCGACGTTGTGGGCGGCCAGTCGGGCCGCGGCCTCGGCCTCTCTCATCGGCTCTTTGCCGTAGGGGATGCCGTGTCGTTTCGCGACGCGTGAGAGCGGCTCGGGCTGTTCGTCGCCAGTCACCTGGACGAGCATCGTCTCGGTGGGCAACGATCCCAGGAAGTGGACGAGCTGGTCCTTGTCGGCGGCCAGCTCGTACATGTTGTCCGTCGCGACGATCGCCGGCTCCTCGTCGTCGATCAGTCGCCTGAGTTTCCGGTGGGAGACGACGTCCCGGCTGACGTCCTCGCCCTCGAGGACGACGAGCGCGTATGAGGGCGCATCGCCGCGCACGTCACCGCTCTGGACGTCGACCCCGAAAACGACTGCATCGAGCGCACTCGTTCGCGTGCTCACGACCGGCCCTAGGGCCGAGTCAGGTATAAATCCGACGCGGATTCGAGTCGTTCACACGAGGGCTAGGTCCTTGCCGTCGCATCTGGCGGTGATTCGATCGACGTCGAGTGCGTACCAGACGGTTTCGAACGCGTCGTTCCGGCGGGTGTCCGGGAGCGCCGAGACCGCCTGGTTGAAGAAAACGGCGGCCCCACCGTCGGCGACTTCGGCGTCCGAGAGCTCCCGGAGCGATCCCTCCGCGATGACGCTCTCCCACGTTCCGTCGTCACGAAAGACGTAGGTGGTCAGCGTGGTGGTCCCGCTCGCCCGAAGCAGCTTTTCTTTCCGACTGTCATCGTCGACGACCAGGTGCATGACACAGCGGCGATGCTCCGGGTCGTAGCCGTACGAGATCGGAATGCCGTAGCTGTCGTCGCCGCTAGCCAACGAGAGTACGCCGTGGCCTCGTCGTTCGAGCAGCCGCTGGGCCATCTCCCCGGAAATTTGCTCGCCCACGTCCCCCATAATCGGCCGGTTCGAACGCGTCCGGAATAAAGTTTTAGGGAATGGTATCACGATCGTCTGTCGCACCGTCGATGGGGTCAGGTCTACGGGTACGCTACCTCGAGTTCGTGGCCGTCGTCGGGGACGAACACCCGGCCGTCGAAGACCTCGCGGGCCTGGGAGACGTGGTCGTCCGTGTTGCCGGCGTACCGCGAGGAGAGGTGGACCAGCGCGAGCCGTTTCGCGCCCGCGCGGGCGGCGATCTCGGCGGCCCCGCGAGCGGTCGAGTGAGCCGTCTCCGCCGCGCGGTCGGCTCCGTCGTCGGCGAAGGTGGCGTCGTGGATCAGCAGGTCGGGTTCGTCGGCGACCTCGATCGTCCTGCCCGTGGGTCGGGTGTCGCCCGTGTAGACGATCGTCCGGCCGGGCCGGGGCTCGCCGACGACCTGTTCGGGGTCGACGACGGTGCCGTCCTCGAGTTCGACGGACTCGCCCTCGTGGAGTCTCGAGAACGTCGGGCCGACCGGGACGCCCAGTTCCTCGGCGCGCTCGCGGTCGAATCGCCCCTTGCGGTCGTCCTCGACGAGCGCGTAGCCGACCGAGCGGGTGTCGTGGTCGGTCTCGAACGCCCGGACCTCGTACTCGTCGGCGCGGTAGGGGACGTCGCCGTCGCCGACCTCGGTGACGTGGACGGGAAACGAGGGGCTGGTGTCGAGTGCGGTGACGAGTTCCCGGATCTGCCGGCGCGTGCCGGACGGCGTGTGGATCGACAGCGGCTCCTCGCGGTCGTTGAACGCCATCGTCTGCAAGAGCCCCGGAATCCCGAGGACGTGGTCGCCGTGGAGGTGCGTGACGAACAGCTGAGAGATCGAAAACCCGGTTCCGAACCGCATCATCTGACGCTGGGTCCCTTCGCCGGCGTCGAACAGCAGCTGGTCGCCCTCCCTGGCGACGAAGAGTCCGCTCGGGTTCCGCTCGGTCGTCGGAACCGCACCGGCCGTCCCCAGAAACGTCACGCGCAGTGGCATCGGTTCGTTGTTCGACGACGCGTGACTAAACCCGCTTCGATCGCTCGAGGTCGATCGGCTCGAGCGACGGTACCGTCCGGTCGTCGGCGAACCGGTCGGGTTGACCGACCGTGCGAACAGACGACGCGTTTAGAACCCTCGGTGTCGTAGGGACTCTATCGGATCCGACCCCCAATGAGCTCGAGATCGACCCTGGGGACGATCAAGCGGATCGCCGCAATCTTGCTGGCGATCGCGATCGTCCTCTCCGCGGGCGTTATCATCGGACAGGCACCAGCCATCTTCGGCGTGGAAGAAGCTCCCGAGGCGTCGATCACGTTCGAGGACCAGGAGGGTAACGGAACGGTCGCGACCATCGACGAGGTGAGCCTCTCGGACGGCGGCTTCGTCGTCCTGACCGACGACGACGGCGAGGAGCTCGCGGTCTCGGCGTACCTCGAGGCGGGGAGCCACGAGAACGTCGCCGTCGAACGGGAGGAAGAGGGCCCCGAACTGCTCGGCAGCCTCACCGCGACGGTCCACCAGGACACCACCGACGACGAGACGTTCGCCTATCACGAGACGGACGGCGAGGAGGACCGCCCGTACCTCGCGGACGGCTTCCCCGTCAGTGACAGCGCGACCGTCACCAGCGACGAAGACGACGACGCGTTGCTCGACTCCTTCGCCGTCGACTCCGTTACGGTGCCCGCGACGGCCACGACGAACGAGACCATCACGGTCGTCGCCGAGATCGAGAACCCGACCGACCTCCTGATCCAGCAACCCGTCGAGTTCCGGATCGACGGCCAGCTCCTCGAGCAACAGACCCTCGAGTTAGAGTCCGGCGAGTCCCAGGAGGTCAGCGCGCAGATCGACACCAGCTCGTTCGAACCCGGCGAGCGAACGGTGGGCGTCTACACCGCCGGCGACGGCGCACTCGAGACGATCGACCTCGAGTTCCACACCGACCCATCCATCGACGTCGTCGACGCGGACGACGAGTCGGCCACCGTCGACGTCGCGATCCCCGCGGAGGGGTTCGTCGCCGTCTTCGACAACGAGACCGACGACCGACTCGGCACGAGCGAGGGGCTCGAGGCCGGCGAACACGAGGACGTGACCGTGGAGTTCGACGAGAACGTCACCGTCGAGGACGACGACGAACTGCTGGCCGCCCTCTACGAGGGCGATCCAACCGACCCCGACGCCGCAACCGCGATCGAGGACGACGACGGCGACCCCGTGGAGACGACGTTCACGCTCGAGGAGATCGCCGACGAACTCGAGGCGAACGACGAGGACGATACTGAGGACGAAGATGACGATGACGGAGACGACGATGGCGAAGATAACGGTGACGACGATGGCGGGGACGGATAGCGACGATGGCGAAGACAACGGTGACGACGATGGCGGGGACGGATAGCGACGATGGTGACGACGATGACGGCGATGACGAGGGCTAGCGACGGCGGCGTTCGCGAGCGAACGTCCGGGGCGACTCGCTCGTCGTCGTGGGCGGACCAATCGACCGATTCTTACCCGGGCCATCCGTAGGGGCGGGCGATGGACGCGCCGCTGTGGACCGACACGCACGCCCCGAAGCTGGCCGAGTTGCCACAGGACGACGCCCGCGAGTACTTACAGCGGGCCGTCGAGGAGCCGATCAACCTCCTCCTGCAGGGCCCGCCGGGAAGCGGCAAGACCGCGGCGGCGCGCGCGCTGGCCCACGAGGCACACGCCGACCCCGACAACGACCTGATCGAGATCAACGTCGCTGATTTCTTCTCACGAACCAAGACGGAGATCAAGAACGACCCGCGGTTCGAGCAGTTCCTCGTCGGCCGTTCGCGGCTGTCCAAACGCGACATGATCAACCGCGTGCTCAAAGAGTCCGCGAGCTACGCGTCGGTTTCGGGCGAGTACAAGACGATCCTGCTCGACAACGCCGAGGACGTCCGTGAGGACTTCCAGCAGGCGCTGCGCCGGATCATGGAACAACACCACCGGACGACCCAGTTCGTGATCGCCACGCGCCAGCCCTCCAAACTCATCCCGCCGATCCGGTCGCGGTGTTTCCCCGTCCCGTTCCGGTCGCCGACGACAGAGGAGACCGCGGCCGTCTTAGAGCGAATCGTCGCGGCCGAGGACGCAGACTACGACGCCGACGGCCTCGAGTTCGTCGCGGGCTACGCCAACGGCAACCTCCGCCAGGCGATCCTCGCCGCCCAGACCACCGTCGAGGCGGAAGGCGAACTCACGATGAGCGCGGCCTACGAAACCATCGGCGAGGTCGGCCTCGACGAGGAAGTCGAGTCGATGCTCGAGGATGCCGAAGCAGGTGAGTTCACTGACGCGCGCAAGACCCTCGACGACCTGCTCGTCGACGAAGGCCTAGACGGCGGGGAGGTACTCGAGGAGGTCCTCGCCGTCGCCCGCAAACGATACCAGGGCGAGAAACTCGCCCGCGTCCACCAGCTCGCCGCCGACGTCGAGTTCGAGATGCACGAGGGCTCGAGCGACCGAATCCACGTCTCACACCTGCTCGCCGAACTCGGACGAAACGCCTGAGAACGACCCATGAGCGCACCGACGGCCGATTCTGACGGGACCGACCGCGACGGGGAGTCGTTCGGCTCGAGCCG
>LKMK01000098.1 GCA_001563805.1 Natrialbaceae archaeon B1-Br10_E2g2 | reverse complement strand
TGGCGGCCGTAGCCCATGTACGGCAGCACCGTGACGATCTCATCGACGCCCGCCTCGCCGAGGGCGTCCTGTAGCTGGAGGAGTTCGACGTGAGCGTCGCTCGAGGTCGTCGCGGCGACGACGATCGCTCGGTCGGCGCCCTCGAGTTCCGGGATGGAGACGAGCAGTTCGCCGTCGGGAAAGCGGTCGTAACCGACGGGAGCGAGTGGTTCCTCGAGTTCGCGCGCGAGCGAGGCGGCGAGCGCCTGCGACGCGGATCCGCTGACGATCATATGCGAGCCCACAGCCTGCGGGGTAAACCCGTTTTCGTTCTCCCGGCCGCCAGGTTCCTCGGCCGATCCCGGTCTACGCCGTTCGTGCCGGCGCCAGCGCGAGCGCTCGAACGTCGTCGATTCCGAGCGATTGGCTCCGCCAGGCCGGTCCGTCGGCGTCGTCGCTCGCCACGAGGAACGTGCCGTCGGCCGTCACCGCGTAGGTCCGCTCGCCGTAGGCGACGTCGACGATCCGGCCGTCCGGGGACTCGAGCGTCCGCCACTCCTCCCCGTCGTACGCCGTGACCGTCTCGCCTGCGACGGCGTGTGCTCGCTCGAGGCGACCGTACTCGTCGCCCGATCTCGAGGCAACGACGTCGAAGGGGCCGTCGCGGATCGCCATCCAGCCGTTACCGAGTTTGTACAGGCCGTCGACGGTGGCCGCGAGCGGAACGCCAGCGGCGGCGACGTCGCGTACGTCGGTGAGGCCGGCGTGATCGAGCTCGTCGCGGTGGACGCGGTAGACGCCGTCGTCGGTTCCGACCAGGTTGCCGTCGATCGCCCGGATCGTCGCGATCGGCTCGTCGGTGAGCGACCCCCAATCGTCCGTGTCTGCTCGCCGACGGGCGACCCGTCCCGTCTCGCCGGCCGCCAGCAGGTCCGAGCCGTCGGCGCCGACGGCGACTGCCGGGCCGAACCCGGTCTCGACGAATGCGGGATCGTCGCTCCCCGCTTCGTCCTCCTCCTCGAGCGTGAGCAGACGGACGTCCTCGTCGGTCGCGACGGCGAGAGCGTCGGCGGTCGAGGCGAGGTCGCGCGGGTCACAGCGGGCCCGAAGCGAGAACTCGCCGACGGCGTCATCGGCGACGTGGACGCGAACGACGCCGATCGAACAGGCGACGTAGGCGTCGACCGCTCCCGTTCGGTCGCCGTAGACGCGTTTCTCCTCGATCGATTGCATACGTACACGCTCGCGGCCGCCGGCCGAAAGCGTTCCGTCTCCGAGGCCGGACCCGCACTGAGACGGGTCGGAATCCCTTTGAGGTGGCCCCACAGACTAGACACCGATGGAAGTGTTCGGATCCAGCGGGACACGCGGCGTCGCGAACGAGGAGCTGACGCCCGCGTTCGTCCTGCGCGTCGCGAAAGCGGCGGGGACGGCCTGGGGGGCCGATCGGGTCGCGATCGCACGCGATACGCGATACACCGGTCGGATGCTGGCCGACGCAGCCGCGAGCGGGCTCGCGAGCACGGGCACCGACGTGGACCGCCTCGGGATCGTTCCCACGCCGGGTGCACAGTTCTACGCCGAACGGGAGGACGTTCCGGTCGTCGTCGTCACGGCCTCACACAACCCGCCACAGTACAACGGCATCAAACTCGTCGGCCCCGACGGGGTCGAACTCGCCGTCGCCGACCTCGAGGAGATCGAGTCGACGCTGCTCGCGGAGGCCTACACCGTCGCACCGTGGGACGAGACGGGCCGCGTTCGGACCGTCGAGGGCGTCACCGACGACTACGTCGACGCCCTGCTCATGTCGGCGGACCGCGAGACGATCGCTGACGCCGACCTGACCGTCGCGCTCGACCCGGGCCACGGCGCCGGCGCGCTCACGAGCCCCGAGTTCTTCCGTGAACTGGGCTGTCGCGTCGTCACCGTCAACGCCCAGCCCGACGGCCACTTCCCCGGACGCGACCCCGAACCCGTGCCCGACAACCTCGAGGATCTGGGGCGGCTCGTCCGGGCCACCGACGCCGACGTCGGCATCGCCCACGACGGCGACGCCGACCGCGCGATCTTCTTCGACGAGGACGGCGAGTACGTCGAGGGCGACGCGACCCTCGCCGCGCTCGCCGCGGCAGAACTCGAGGCCGCCGATACGGCCGTCTCCGCGGTCAACGTCTCCCAGCGGCTGGTCGACGTCGCCGCCGACGCCGACGCCGACCTCGAGCTGACGCCGATCGGGTCGACGAACATCATCACCCGTATCCGCGAACTCGAGGCCGACGGCCGACCGGTCCCGATCGCCGGTGAGGGCAACGGCGGCATCTTCTTCCCCGGCTACCGCCTCTCGCGGGACGGCGCCCACACCGCCGCCCGGTTTCTCGAACTCGTCGCCGATCGCCCGGTGAGCGAGATCGTCGCCCCCTACGACGGCTACGCCAACGTCCGCCGCAACCTCGAGTACGAGTCGACCGCCGAACGCGATGCCATGCTCGATGCGGCGGCGAACCACGCCAAGGCCGCCGACGCGGAACTCAACACCCGCGACGGCTACCGCCTCGATTACGGCGACGCCTGGGTGCTCGCCCGTCCGTCGGGGACCGAACCCCTCGTCCGGATCTACGCGGAAGCCCGCGACGACGACCGGGCGACGGAACTGGCAACCGAACTCTACGAGACGCTCCTCGACGCGAGAGCGAACGCCTGAGTCGGTTCGGCTTCCGACTCGAGGTCGTCCCGTATCGCTATCCGGACGGCCACTTCGCCTCTTTCACCGAATTAGACCGAGTCCTCGACTTCGAGCGCGGCCTCGAGTCGGTCGCGCTCGTCCCGGAGTTCCTCGAGTTCGTCGGCGATGCGGCCGTCGGCCAGCCGCTCGCGCTCGTCCGCGGTGAGCTGGTCGACCGCCTGCGCGGCGGTCTGGAGCCGGTCGTAGTCCGGATCGAACGTCAGTCTGCGGACCTTACGCAAGGCGGCGACGGTCTCCTCGTCGCCGACGCGCTCGACGAACGGACGGTACTCGCGGGTCTTCCGGCGGAGGACGCCAGCCGATTTCGGCGGCCAACCGATCGTCAACGGCTCGGCGTCGATCCCGTTGAGATAGGTCCGCTGTGTGGCAACCTGTCGTTTCAGGGCGTCCGCGTCCGCGACCAGGTGGGCGAGTTTCGACCGGGAGTACTCGGCGTACTCGAGCAACTCCGGGATCGAGTGCTCGCCGTCGGGACTCCCCTCGACGTACTCGCGGAGGTCGTCGGGCGGGCGTTCGAACGCGACGAACGGGTACCACCGGCCCCGCTCGAGCAAGGCGAAGACCTCGCGGGCCGAGGCCTCGAGTCGGTAGTCGGCGAACGCCTCGCGGATCGCGGCGTCGTAGGCCTCGATCGGTTCGCGGAGCCGTTCGACGGGGGCCTCGAGGTCCGCGTTCGCGAGTTCGAGTAGCCGCTTGCGCTCGTCGATCTCGTCGTCGATCGTCCGAATCCGCACCGACGCGGCCTTGCGCGCCTCCGAGAGGTCGTCGCGGGCGGCGTCGCGGTCGTCGATTAGCTCCGCATACCGGGTCGCGGGCTCGAGGGCGCTGTGCGCCGCCTCGAAGTCGGACTCGCTGAGTCGGCGTTTGTCGATGGCGTCGAGGGCGTTCTCGAACGCCGCGCGATCTTGCAGGGTCTCGGGCAGGTTCTCGACGAGCGCGGCGAACTGCCCCTCGAGTTGCACGTAGGCTTTGAAGTTCTCGCGGCCCGTGCCGGTCGCCCGGTCGACGTAGTCCTCGAGCAGCTTCGTCGCCGTCCGGTAGGCCGACGCGGCGTCCTCGACGGCCGCCCCGCCGTGGTCCTCGACGTCGGCGTCGATCCGTTCGAGACGCTCGCGGGCGGCCTCGAGGCGCTCGAGTGGCGTCTCCTCGCCGGCGTCCTCGTCCGCGTCGGTCCGCGGGGAGTGGGCACGCTCGCTCATCAGTCGTCGTAGACGGCGTCGGGGTCGAACACCTGTTCGCCGACGTTCTCCCCCTCGAGCGTCCGGTAGAAACACGAGCGGTGGCCCGTGTGGCAGGCGCCGGCCTCCTGGTCGACCAGATAGAGCAGGGTGTCGGCGTCACAGTCGACGCGGACCTCCTCGACGCGCTGGACGTGTCCGCTCGTCTTGCCCTTCTGCCAGAGTTCGTCCCGGCTCCGGGAGTAGTAGTGGGCGAATCCTGTCTCGCGGGTCTGTACCAGGGCCTCCGGAGAGACGTACGCGAGCATCAGCACCTCGCCGGTGTCGGCGTCCTGTGCGATGGCGGGGACGAGCCCGTCCTCGCCGAAGTCGACCGCTACGTCGTCGTCCATGTCCCGATGGAAGTTCGTCGCGCCGATAGGTCTTTTGCCGCTCACGACGCCCTCGACCGAGGTCCGTTTCGGACGTTCTCACTCAGCGGATAGTCACGAGCAGTTATGCGTTCGGTCGTGGTTAGCCGTCGTAGATGGTTGACTCGAGACTTTCGCGGCGAGGCGTCATCGTCGCTGCGGTAGCTGGACTGGCCGGCTGTACCGGAAGCGGTGGAGACGATCCGGAGACGGGCGACGACCCTGAAACGGACGACGACCCCGGCGAGACGGAGACCGACGGCGACGTCGACGACTCGTCTCAGGAAGACCGCCGGGAGGAGGTCCCGGATCGGGACGTCGAACCCGACTGGGACACGGCGGCATCGTTTCGAAAGTGGCTGCTGTTCGAGTCGCCGATCGACGGTGGCAACCGGCGGTTCGACTACACCCAGTCGTTCCCCGACGACGTCGATCTGTCGGCCGTCCTCCCCGAATTTACCGAGCTGACGATCGACGACGTCGACGCCCACCTCGTCCAGGGCTTCACGCAGGTGTTCCTCGGCTCGTTCGATGCCGACGCGATCGCCGACGATGCAGAGGCTGACGACGACGCCGAGGTCGTCGGCGAGTACGAGGGCTACGCCGTCATCTCGGAGGTGATGCCCGACGAGCAGGAACGCACGCTCGCGGTCGGCGCGGATGCCATCGTCATCGGCGACGACTACGAGGCGCGGATCGATGCCCGCCACGGCGACGGCGAACGCCTCGAGGACGTCGATCCCGAGTTCACCCACCTCTTCGATCAGTTGCCCCACGAGGGGACGATCACCGGCGAGTACGACGCACCGGAGGGGGTTTTCGAGATCGACGAGATCTACCTCTGGGGCGTCTCGAGTGAGTCACCGGTTGCCGACGAGCTGGCCTGGGTGTTCGTCGTGGAACACGAAGACGACCTGACCGAGGATCTCCTCGCGGATCTCGAGGCGGTCTCGAGCGACGTCCACGAGTCGTCGATCGACGGCCGGACGGCGAAAATCGTCGGCGCGCCGCCCGAGATGCCCGAGGCCGAGCCAGGCGAGTCGGGCTGAACGGGCGGTCCGTCTCAGAGGCCTGCCTGGGCGCTGAACAGGACCGCGTTGTAGACGCCGTGGATCGCCATCACGAGGACGATGTTTCGGTACTGCTCGTAGACGGCTCCCAGCACGAGCGAGAGCGCGAAGATGACGCCCAGCGAGACGAGCGCGGTCGAGAGCGCGTCCGCGAAGTACGCCGGCAGGTGGACCGCGGCGAACAGCACGGAGGTGCCGACGACGGCGCCGGCACCGCCGAACGCCGGCCGCATGTAGTTCTGGATCAGCCCCCGGAAGAGCAGTTCTTCGACGGGGCCGATGACGAGAATCGACAGCGCCGCGAGCGCGAGGTAGTACGACGCCGGGGCGTCCTCGTCGAACAGGGCGTGGTCCGAGGCCGGGACGCCCAGGAGGTCACTGACCAGCCCGAGCGAGATGGCGATGACCAGCAACGCGACGACGGCGCCGACGCCGACGAGCAACTCCCGCGGCGACGGGACGGCGAAGCCGACGACCCGCTTTGGCACCCAGCCGGTCGAAAACGAGATCACGGCGGCCAGGACGGTTCCGATACCGAGCAAGATCGCCTCGGCCGCGATGAGCACGACCATCCCGTCACCGGTGATCAGCTCCTCGAAGAGGGCTCCCTCACCCGAGAGGAGGAGCACGCCGGCGATGGCGAACATCAAGGCGATGCTCGCGGCGATGACGAACGCGAAGACGCCGACGACGTACCCGATGGAGCCGAGCACGGCGACCAGCGCGGAGCGCGATGGCTGTCCGTTCGGTGGCGATCCGTCGGGCGGACTCGAGTCCGGCGGGCCGCCGGGCGGGTCCGTGCTGGGGGGCGACGACTGCGGGGACGACATACCCCGCCCTTGGGGGAACGAAACAATCAGTGTGGCGGAACCCGTGATCCACGTACTTCCCCCGGTCGCGTCCGCCGACTCGAGCGGCTCGCGTCTCTCGACGGTCTCGAGCGGCTCGAGCAAAAATCGGGAACCGAATCCTCGAGTCGACGCCGTTCGTTCGCGGGCCGTCTACTGGCCGTTGAGGGTGATGTAGTCGACGCCGATGATCCGGTCGTCGTCGTTGAGTTCGGCTTTCGCCTCCTCGGGGACCTGGCTGTCGACGTTGTAGACCGTCACCGCCTCGCCGCCGATCGTCTCGCGGGCGTTGAACATGCCGGCGATGTTGACGTCGTGTTTGCCCATCACGGAGCCGATGAGGCCGATGACGCCCGGTTCGTCCGTGTTACGCGTGACGACCATCTTCCCGTGTGGGATGGCGTCGACGCGGTAGCCGTCGACGCGGACGATTCGGGGGTCGTCGCCGGCGAAGAGCGTGCCGTCGACGGTGACCGAGTCGTCGCCGTTTTTGACCGTCACGGAGACCAGACTCTGGAAGTCCTCGGCCTGGCGGGTCTTCGACTCGGTGACCTCGACGCCGCGGTCGTCGGCGATCTGCGGGGCGTTGACCGCGTTGACCTGCCACTCGAGCGGTTCGAAGACGCCTTTCAGCGCGCTCGCGGTGACGAACTCGATATCCTCCTCGGCGATCTCGCCCTCGTAGGTGACCTCGACGCCCTCGATGCGACCGTCGAGCAACTGGGCGGCGACCTTGCCGGCGGTCTCGGCGATCTCGACGTACGGCTCGACGCGGGGGAACGCGCTCTCGTCGATCGACGGCGCGTTGAGCGCGTTCGCGACGGGTTCGTCCTCGAGCGCGGCGACGACCTGTTCGGCCGTCGAGGTGGCGACGTTCTCCTGGGCCGCCTCGGTCGAGGCGCCGAGGTGGGGCGTGACGATGATCTCGTCGTGCTCGAGCAGCGGCGAGTCGGGCGCCAGCGGCTCTTCGGCGAAGACGTCGAGCGCCGCCCCGGCGACCGTCCCGTCTTCGACTTTCGCCGCCAGCGCGGCTTCGTCGACGATCCCGCCGCGGCCGACGTTGACGAGGTAGCCACCCTCGAGCAACTCGAGTTCGTCCTCGGCGATCATGCCCTCGGTCTCGGGGGTCAGCGGCGTGTGGATGGTGAGGAAGTCAGCGCGCTCGAGACACGCCTCGAACTCGACGAGTTCGGCGCCGATCCGCTGGGCGCGCTCCTCGGAAATATAGGGGTCGAACGCGACGATGTTCATCCCCAGCGAATCGAGTTTCTTGGCGACCTCCTGGCCGACGCGGCCGAGGCCGACGACACCCAGGGTCTTGCCGTTGAGTTCGGCACCGAGGTAGTCCCCTTTCGCCCACTCGCCGGTTTTCAGGCGGGCGTGGGCCTGGGGCACCGAGCGAGCGGTGGCGAACGCCATCGCGACGGTGTGTTCTGCCGCGGCGCGGACGTTGCCCTCCGGCGCGTTGGCGACGATGACACCCTCGTCGGTGGCGGCGTCGATGTCGATGTTGTCGACGCCGATCCCCGCACGGCCGACGATGACCAGTTCCCCGGCCGCCGCGAGTACCTCGTCGGTGACCTCGGTGCCCGAGCGAACGATCAGTCCGCCCGCGTCGGAGATCGCCTCGAGGAGGTCCTCACCCTCGAGTTCGTAGCCTGTCTCGACCTCGTGGCCGGCGTCTCGCAGTACGTCCAGACCCGCATCAGCGATCGGGTCCGTGACGAGTACCTTCATGCGCGAGACAATCGGGTGGAAGAGGTAAACCCTTCCGTTGTCGCCCCGGCGGGGCAAAATTCCTCGTGACGAGAGCTACCAGCCGCCACGGAAGCGACCGTGACAGGCGGCGCGATGGTGACAATCCAGCACAGTCGGCGCGCCACTCGAGTCGAAACGGTGGCTTTAGGCGCCCGCTCACCCACCGACTCCGCATGAGCCACTTCCCGGAGTTCGAAGTGATCCCTGCCGTCGACTTACAAGACGGCGAGGTCGTGCAACTGGTCCAGGGCGAACGCGGCACGGAGAAAACGTACGGCGACCCGGTCGAGGCCGCCGAGCGCTGGATCGACGCCGGCGCGGACTCGCTTCACCTCGTCGACCTGGACGGTGCGTTCGAGGGCGAGCGACAGAACGCCGAGGCGATCGACGCCGTCCTCGAGACCGTCGACGTCCCCACCCAACTCGGCGGCGGCATCCGTACCGCCGAGGACGCCATCGACCTCCTCGAGCGCGGCCTGGACCGGGTCATCCTCGGCACTGCCGCCGTCGAGACCCCCGAGATCGTCGCCGAGATCAGCGACGTCCATCCCGACAGCGTCGTCGTCAGCCTCGACGCGAAAGACGGCGAGGTCGTCGTCGAGGGCTGGACCGAAGGCGCCGGCATCTCGCCCGTCGAGGCCGCCGAACGCTACGACGACCTGGGTGCGGCGGCGATCCTCTTTACGAACGTCGACGTGGAGGGGCGACTCGAGGGCGTCGCCACGGACCCCGTCTGGGAACTGGTCGAGGCCACCGACGTCCCCGTCATCGCCAGCGGCGGCGTCGCCACGCTCGAGGACGTCCGCGCGCTCGAGGCGGCCGGCGCCGCAGCCGTCGTCGTCGGGAGCGCGCTGTACGAGGGCGCGTTCACGCTCGAGGAGGCCCAGGCGGCGCTCGAGTGAGACGATCTGTTACAATTCGGTACCGTCGATTGCCATCCAGTCCGAGCGATCACCGGTAACACGGTGTGCCGATCCGTATGAATGCTGATCCTCCACTTTGACAGTAGACGAAGTTTCCGGAGGCATCTGTCTGTAGCCACAGTAGACGTAGGCCCCGGCAGATCGGCATCGGGGACGGACACGGATTTATCACCGTTGCCGGGCAATCGTACTGTATGGCCGCCGAAATTTCGGACAGGGTTCGAGCAATCGCGAAGGCTCGCGACCTCCCCGAGTCCGAGGTGTTCGAACGGGCTCTCGAACGCGGGCTCGAAGAGTTGTGGGAGGACCTCGTTCTCGCGCAGTACCTCGACGGAGAACTCGACCGCGAGGACGCTATCGAGCACGTCGGTCGGACGAAAGTGGAGCGAGCGGAGCGGGAGCGTGCGGCTGTCGAGGAGGACGTCGACTGGGGATTGAACGCGTGACGCTTGCGGCTGTTTCGGACGCGGGACCGCTCATTCATCTCGCCGAAATCGATTCGCTCGAGTTGCTCGCAACGTTCAACACGCTCCTCGTTCCGGAGACGGTTTACGAGGAACTCGAGGCCGGCGACGTTCCGGATGAGCTCTCTGCTCTCCCGTTCGAACTCGTCAAAGCAGACGAGAACGGAGTCGAATCCGAGGAGCTGGACGCTGGAGAACGTGCCGCGTTAGCAGTCGCCTTACGACGCGAATTGGTTCTTCTGACGGACGACCTCGCTGCTCGAAAGACCGCTTCCGACGCGGGCGTCGAAGTACACGGCTCTATCGGTATCATCGCGCTTGGATACGGTCGTGGATTGATAGACAGAGGCCAGGCGGCGTCACTCATGCACGCACTGCAGCGTGAGACGAGTCTCTTCGTCACCGAGGCAGTCGTGGAGCGCGGCATCCGAATGTTGGACGAGCAGTAACGAAACGGGCGCGTTCTATCTGACCCCATCACGAACGCCAGAACGCCGGCGTCAGCAACACGAGCACGGGGATGATCTCGATGCGGCCGATCCACATCATGACGATCATGACGGCACGGGAACTCGCGGGGAACCAGGCGTAGCTCTCGAGCGGGCCGGCCCGTTCGAACGCCGGGCCGATGTTGAGGAAGATCGAGGCGGCGGCGCCGAGGGCCTCGAACTCGCCGACGAACGCGCCCGCACGGGCGGCGTCGACGACGAGGAAGACGGTCAACAGGAAGAAGATGACGATCGCGAGCAAGACGTACGCGAAGACGTCGTTGACGGTGTCCTCGTCGACGACGCCGTCGCCGAGACGGATCGGGCGGACGGCCTGGGGGTGGACGGCGGTAAAGAGGTTTCGCCGGAACGCTTTGAGAACGACCAGCCACCGGAAGGACTTGATCGAGCAAGTCGTGCTGCCGGCCATCCCTCCGAGGAACATACAGAGGAAGAGGGCGTGTTTCGCGCCGGCGGTCCACGCGTCGAAGTCGGTCGAAGCGTAGCCCGTCGTCGTGATCAGCGAGGCGACGTTGAACAGTCCGTGTCGGATCGTGGGCTCGAGGCCCTTCTCGATCTCGGGGTCGAACGCGAGGATGGCGACGACGACCACACCGAAGAAAGCGAGCGTTCCGAGGTAGAACCGGAGCTCTTCGGACTCGACCGGGCGCTCGAGGTTTCCCTGGGTGAGGTAGTACAGCAGGACGAAGTTGGTCGAACCGACCACCATGAAGGGGATGATCGCCCACTGGACGATCGGCGAGAACGCGCCGGCGCTGTCGGGTTCGGGCGAGAAGCCAGCCGTCGCGACGCTCGTGAACGCGTGGGAGACGGCGTTGAAGAAGTCCATGTTCGGTGCCAGCCCGAGCAGGTGCAGGCCGTAGAAGACGCCGATCGCGAGCAGCGTGAGGCCGAC
>LKMK01000097.1 GCA_001563805.1 Natrialbaceae archaeon B1-Br10_E2g2 | reverse complement strand
GATGGCCTGTCGTGTGACTTCGCTCCAGTTGATCTCCGGGTGCTTTTCCATTCGCGTTTTGAGGTCGTCATCCACGTTGACTGTGATACTGGGCATACACGAATCTATGGGCACACAGAATACTGTGCTTTCCGGTGCACCCTATGTTGAACGCATTGAGTTCACCGCGCTAAATAAAGTGAGAGCTCGAGTCGAGAGGGCTACAAAGTGCCAAATTCCACTGGCTCAGAACCCGTCACATTCTGGATGAGCACCTCACCAAAAATGAGCTAAATGCCAATATTAACCGATTCAGCGCCTCAAAGTCGGCTTTACGGTTACCATGGGCCCTGACGGATTCGAACCATCGACCACTCGGTGTCTCCCACGACCGCGACCGACGCGATCGTGCTATGAGCCGAGCGCTCTAACCAGACTGAGCTAAGGGCCCGCTATCGGGTAGAAAACGGGGCCTGCAGTTAACCCTTACTCTCCGTCGTGGGCGTCTCTCTCGAGCAGGAACCGCTCGAGGCCGGTCGGCCGTTGACGGCGGCGAGCGCTGGCGCCGTCCGACAGTATATGTGGCCGGCGGTCGAAGGGGAGGCCGATGCCGGATCGCCGTCGACTCGAGCGGTTCCTGCGATCGAAGCTTCAGGAGGCGGGCGAAGAGTACGAACAGCTGCGCGAATCGACGGACGAACAGCTCGCGGAGGCGCGTGAGGCCTACCGAATCGCGAAAAACGCCCGGCAACTCCCGGCCGACGACGAGGGGCGCGTCCGGCTCGTCTGTCGCCGGTATGCCGAACGCCGGGCGGCGGCGCTGGACGAGCAGTACCGTCCGGCCTGTTACGAGGCGGAACACCCCGACTGTGAGGGCTGTGCGGAGGACGTCCGCGAAGGCCGGATCGAAACCTGGTGACGCTTGCGAGTTCGTGTTCGAGCCTCGCTCGAGGCCGGCCAGACCGACCGCTACCCGGCTAACCCCGTCTTCGATCAGCTTCGAGGCCGTGATGGCGGTGGTGGTCTCTTCGCGGTCGCTGTTGGTGACAACCGGACGTGGCTGTAGCTGTAGTAGCCACTGCAAGTCAGTGCACACCTGACCGCCAGACGGTTCGGCGAGCAGTGTGTAGACCGCTGCAGTTGTTACTGTGGTCTTGTCGGTGCGTCGGTCTCGAGTGGACCTCCAGGCAGGATAAAAACCGCGTTCGATCGGAGTCGGTTCGGAATTGGTCGATCGCTCGAGTCGTTACCGCCCGTCGACGGGGCGTAGCGTCGCTAGCTCGAGCCGGACGCGTCGGTGTCTCGGCTGCCGTCCTGGGGGAACAGCGCCCAGACGACGATCGCGACGATCAGCGCAACGCTGAACATGAGCGACTCGAACACCGTCAGTTCGAGGTTGAACCACGCGAGCACCGTTCGTAACTCGACGACGAGCACGACGGTGAACGCGAGCACGATGAGCAACCCCTCCGTCGAGATCCGCATTAGCGGAGTACCCCGTCGATGGTCGCCTGTGCGACCTCAGTGGCCGACGTGAACGTGTCGGTGGCGTACTGTTCAACGGTGAGCCACGCCATCGAGACGATATCGATGCTCTGTGGGAACGCGGTGATGTCCGGGCCGAACAGGCCGCCGCGTTCGATGATGCTCAGCAGCGGGAAGGTGTACGCGATGATCACGAGGACGACCGCGAGCCCGAACCAGAGCTTGAGGTTGTCGAGGATCTTCGGGGAGTCCTCGGGCCCGGAGAGCGTATCGGCGTACCCGTTTGCCGGGACCTCGTCGCTGCGGCTGCCGAGTACCGTCCCGATGATAACGGCGAAGAACAACACGAGCGACAGCGTCAGAATGATGCCGCCCAGTGCGATCTGGGCGTCGAGTTCCGCGACGCTCCCGACGCCGGCCTCGTACTCGAAGCCGTCGTACTGTGGTTCGGCGGTTCGTCGGGGCATCCCGAGCAGGCCTGCGCGGTGCATCGCGTTGGCCATGAACGTCATCCCGACGAACCAGAGGACGACCTGAACGAGCGCGACGGGCCGGTTCCAGAGCTTCTTGCCGGTCAGCTGTGGGATGAACCAGTAGCTGGCGGCCATGAACGTCAGCGCGACGGCGGTGCCGACGGTGAGGTGGAAGTGGCCGGGCACCCAGAGCGTGTTGTGGACGAGGTAGTTGATGTTCATCCCGGCGTTGATCATCCCGGAGAAGCCGCCGGCGGCGAACATCAGGCCAGCCAGTGCCATCCCGGCGAAGACGGGGTCACGCCACGGGAGGGCCTTGAGCCATCCGATTCGGCCGGTGCCACCGCGCTGGCGGGCGCCGTGTTCCATGCTGGCGACGACGGTGAACGCCGTCAGCAGGCTGGGCAGCAGCAGGAACATCGTGTTCGTCATCGCGATGAACTTGAACCCTTCCGAGATGCCGGGATCCAGGTACTGGTGGTGGATCCCGACGGGCGTCGAGAGCAACAGGAAGAGCACGAAGACGACCCGGGCGAGCGGATCGCTGAACAGCTTCCCACCGGAGAGCTTCGGCAGCAGGACGTACCACATCATGTACGCCGGCATCAGCCAGAAGTAGACGACCGGGTGGCCGAAGAACCAGAACAGCGTCCGCGTCAGCGTCGGGTTCACCGAGTCGATGAGCCCGAGCGACCACGGCAGCAGGAACGCCAGAATCGCCGTTGCGACGCCCAGGGTGGCGACGTACCACATGATCATCGTCGTCAGGACCATGAACGTCGGCAGCGGGATCCGCTCGCCGGGGTTCTCCTTCTTCCACGCGAACCACGAGCGGAACCAGTCCGCGCCGGCCATCCAGGTGCCGACGACGAACACGGTCAGCCCGAGGTAGAACAGGGGATGAGCCTGCATCGGAGCGTAGAACGTGAACAGGACGTCCGCGCTCATGTCGAGCGAGTCGGTGAAGCCGGCCAGGATCGCTGCGGCGGCCATCGCCGCTCCGGCCGTCATCGTTCCCAACCAGGCCCACGTGAAGCGTATGTCCTCGACCTCGCGATCGAGGCTGGTCGTCACGGCCCAGGTGAACACGCCCACGAGGAAGAAGATCGTGAACGCGATCACCAGGAACACGCCGTGAGCGGTAAGGACGGTGTAGTACGTCTCCGACTCCATAATGCGGAGGAAGTCGGTGCGGTGTAGCGTCTGGATGACCCCGAACAGCCCGCCCAGCGCGAGCGCGAGGAACGAACTGTACAGCGCAGAGCGAACGACCTTCGCTTCTGCCGGGAACTTATCCAGGTAGGTCTCGCCTAGCGGTTCACTCGTCGTCGATTCTGTCGTCTTTGCCGCATCGTTGACGGTTGCATCACTCATCGTCGTCACCTCCGTCTTCGTCGTCTTCGTCGTCCTCGAGGTCTTCGACCACGCTCAGCGTTCCGCTTTCGGTGTGATCGTCGACGGTGACCGTCCAGTCGTGGTCACCCTCGCCGAGGTCGGTCGAGTCGACGGTCAACGTCGTCTCGTAGGTATCGTCGCCGGGGACGGTAACGTCCTCTTCGATCGTCTCGTCGCCGACCTCGAGCTCGATGGCCGTCTCGAGGTCGTCGAGCTGGCCGTTTTCGACCGTGACGTCGAACGTGGCGTCGTCGCCGAGTTCGACCTCGTCGTCGGCGGTCACCGACAGCTCGGTCAGATCGAACTCGTCTTCGGGGACGACGTAGAGCATCCCTTCCATGTCGTGGTGGCCGGAGCCACAGTACTCGTTGCAGATGACGCCGTACTCGGCGGGTTCGTCGAACTCGGCGGTTACCGAGGAAACCTCACCCGGGACGACCATCGTGTTGACGTTGGTCCCGACGAGGCTGAAGCTGTGGATGACGTCACGGCTCGTGACGTAGAACGTCACTTCGCTGTCCTCGGGGACCTCGATCGGATCCGGCTGGTAGATGAACGTCTGTGCGACGACGTACGCCTCGTACTCGTTCTCACCGACCTGTTCGACGCGTGGGTCGCTGAAGCGCTCGTCTTCGTCCAGTTCGCTCGGGCTGATGGTGTCCTCTTCGTCGTCGACCATCGCGATGCCGAGGCCGACGGTTCCGTAGGTAATCGTTGCGATGATTCCGACGATCAATACCATAGCAGCGATCAGCCAGATCTTTTCGTAGGTGTGTATCTTCACGCCATCCCCACCCCCGTACCGATCCACCCGATCACTGTCGGATCGTTACCGAGGAACTCAACGAAGTACATGAATACCCACAGGAATGCGAGTAAGAGGAAGTACAACATGATGAGCGTTAGTGTTCCGATCGGATCGTACTCGTCGTGGCCGATCTCGCGAACCGGATGGTCCAACTGAGGCCCCCCGGCTCCCTGGTCGGCTTGATTTTGTTCGGTCGCCGAACTCATACGGGTAGGTAGGGAATAATACCGACTTACCCCCCTCTGTCGTTCCTACTCGCTGGGAACGGGTGTGTCGCTTAAGTATCCGCTATACTCAGGTACCGGCATGACCTTCGAAACGCTCTCAGCGCGACACGCTCTGGTGGCTGGGCTGTTTGCGCTCGTTCCCCTTGCGTGGTACGGACTCGAGGGATCCGTCATTGCAGGCGTCGTTTCCATCATCAACGTCCTGTTCATCCTCTCCTGTCTGTACGTGGCGTTTACCCCCGTCGACGGTCACGACGGTCACGCCGCAGCCGACGCGGCCTAACTGCACATGTTCAGCTGGGAGGTCGTCGCACACGTACACGATCACGGAACCGCTGGTGCGGCTACGGCCCACGCCGACCTCGTCGTCTTCGCGCTCGTCGGACTGCTCGCGGGCGCCCACTGTCTCGGGATGTGTGGGCCGCTCGTGACGAGCTACGCCGACCGGATGTCGAACGCTGCGGGCTCGAGCGGCGCCCCCAGGTCGGCTCGAGCCGGCGGTGAGAACCGACTCTCGCCGTTCGAGGTCCGCCAACACGGCCTGTTCAACCTCGGACGGGCCGCGAGCTACGCGGTGATCGGCGGCCTGTTCGGGCTGCTCGGCGGGCTCGCGTTCGCGTCGTTCGACGCGGTCGCGGCGACCGGGGACGCGGTCAGGGGTGCGGTCGGCATTCTGGTCGGCATCGCCATCCTCGCGAGCGGAGTGTACTATCTCCGGGGGCGGGCCGGAATTCCCCGCGGCATCCCGGTTCTTGGACCATTGTTCCGGTGGCTCTCCGGGCTGCTCGCGAGCCGGGTCGACAGGCTGGCGGGCTCGCCGGGGATCGTCGGCCTCGGGGCGGTCCACGGCCTGTTGCCGTGTCCGATCATCTACCCGGCGTACCTCTACGCGTTCGCGCTGGGCGACCCCCTCAGGGGGGCCCTCTCGCTGGCCGTCCTGGGGCTCGGGACGATCCCGACGCTGTTCCTCTACGGGACCTTGCTGGCCTCGATCGGGACGCGCACGCGGGTCCGACTCCACCGGGTCCTCGGCGTCGGCTTCCTCGTGCTCGGCTACGTCCCGCTCCAGCACGGCCTGATGCTGTACGGCATTCACCTCCCACACCCGCCGTTGCCGTTCTACCAGCCGCTGTGACGTCGACACCCTCCCGTGACGAACTCGAGTCCGTTTCCCGTGCTATCGGTCCGATCGCCTCCCCTCCCGACCCCGACATCCATTTGCCGTCGCCAGCCGTCCGTTCACTCGAGCAGCCGGCCCGCGCTCGACGCCCGATTCAGCTGAGGTTCACATGACCCCGTCACCACGCTCGAACGCACGACCTGCAACTGACGCCGACGACGCCACCGGAAGCGGTGCGTGTACGCTCTGTTCGCTCCCGACGCCGGCCGATCCGATCACCGACCCCGACGCCGACGGCGAGTTCTGTTGTCTGGGCTGTCTCCAGGTCCATCAGACGCTCGAGACGGTCGACGACGTCGACGCCGAGTCGGTTCGCGAGCGAGCCGAGGCCGGTAGCAGGCTCGACGACCTCGAGGAGGCCGGCGAGGAGTCGTTCCTCCGGGTCGAGGGCATGCACTGTTCGACCTGTGAAGCGTTCCTCGAGACGCGAGTCGAGTCGGTCGACGGCGTCGTCGGGGCGGAGGCCAGCTACGCGACCGAGACGATGCGTGTCGTCTACGACGACGATCGCCTCGCGGAAGACGAACTGCCGGACCTGGTCTCCGGTTACGGCTACACCGCGCGCGACCGCGCGGACGACGCCGCGGACTCCGACAGCGACCAGGCACTCGTACGGTTCCTGGTCGGCGGCGGGATGTTCGGGATGATGGTGATGATCTGGTACGCCGTCTTCCTCTACCCGACCTACTTCGGCTACGACGCGCTCGCCGACTTCGGGAGCTGGGACGGCTACTACGTGGCCGTCAACATCTGGCTCATGACGTCGTTCGTCCTCTTTTACACCGGCTACCCCATCCTCCGTGGGGCCTACGTCAGCCTCCGGGCGGGCGTCCCGAACATGGACCTGCTCGTGACGACGGCGGCCCTCGGCGCCTACGCCTACAGTACGCTCGCGATGGCGCTCGGCCGGACCGACCTCTACTTCGACGTCAGCGTCGCGGTCGTCCTCGTGGTCACCGCCGGGACGTACTACGAGGCCACGATCAAGCGCCGCGCCGCGAGCCTGCTCTCGGATCTCACCGAACAGCAGGTCGACGAGGCCCGCCTCGAGAACGGTGAGACGGTCCCGCTCGAGGCCGTCGACCCCGGCGACCACCTCCTCGTCAAACCCGGCGAGCGGGTCCCGCTGGACGGCGACCTCGTCGAGGGGACGGCGGCGGTCGACGAGTCGCTGGTCACCGGCGAGTCCCTGCCCGTCGAGAAGGAGCCGGGCGATCCCCTCCGCGGCGGCACCGTCGTCACCGACGCGCCGATCGTCGTCGAGGTCGGCGACGAGGCCGAGAGTACGCTCGACCGACTCGTCTCGCTGCTGTGGTCGATCCAGAGCTCCCGACCTGGCGTCCAGCGATTCGCGGACAAACTCGCGACGATCTTCGTCCCGCTCGTCCTCGTGCTCGCGACCGCCGTGACGGTGCTGTTGCTCGCAACCGGCGCCAGCCCCTCGGCGGCGCTGCTGGTCGGCCTGACGGTCGTCATCGTCTCCTGTCCGTGCGCGCTCGGGCTGGCGACCCCGCTGGCGATCGCCTCGGGCGTCCAGGAGGCCGCCAGACGCGGGATCGTCGTCGCCGCGGAGACGATCTTCGAGGACGCCCCCGACGTCGACGTCGTCGTCCTCGACAAGACGGGGACCCTCACGACCGGCTCGATGAGCGTCGTCGACGTCCACGCTGTCGACGGTGCCTCTGCCGACGAACTCGGCCGCCGTGCCGCCGCCGTCGAGGCACTCTCCGAACACCCGATCGCCGAGGCGATCGTCGAGACGGCCCACGCGGACGACTCGAGTGCGGGCGAGGGGATCACCGACGGCGGGACCGCTATCGCTGCCGACGTCACCGACTTCGAACGCGAGAGCCGTGGCGTCAGCGGCGTCGTCGACGGCGAGCGCGTCGTCGTTGGCCACCCCGACTTCCTCCGCGACCGCGGACAGTCCGTTCCCGACGACCTCGAGTCCACGATCGACGACGCTCGAGCGGCGGGTGACGTCCCAGTCGCCGTCGGCTGGGGCGGCCGCGTCCGGGGCGTGATCGTCGTGGGTGACTCACCGCGAGACCGCTGGCGGGAGGCCGTCGCGACGCTCTCGTCGGGCCGCGAAGTCGTCGTTCTCACCGGCGACGAGGGGGCGGCGGCGGACCGGTTCCGCGACGTCGACGGCGTCGACGAGGTGTTCGCCGGCGTGCCGCCGGAGGCCAAGGCCGAGACGGTCCGCCGCCTCCGCTCTCGCGGCACCGTCGCGATGGTCGGCGACGGGAGCAACGACGCCCCCGCGCTCGCGGCCGCCGACGTCGGTATCGCCATGGGCAGCGGGACGAAACTCGCGACCGACGCCGCCGACGCCGTCATCGTCGGCGACGACCTCGCGGCGGTCGCCGAGACCTTCGACGTCGCCGCCGGCACGCACAGCCGCATCCGCCAGAACCTCGGCTGGGCGTTCGTCTACAACGCCATCGCGATCCCGCTCGCGCTGACGGGCCTGCTGAACCCGCTCTTTGCGGCGCTCGCGATGGCGACGAGCAGCCTCCTGGTCGTGTTGAACTCCTCGAGATCGCTCTGATCTCGTTTACGTTTCCCCTTCGCTCTCGGACGGCGGGCCGTCTCCGGGTGTTTCGCCGTCGTTCTCGGACGGTCCGTCGTCGCTCGTTACGACCCGTTCTACCACCGCCCGCTCGCCGTCCTCGTAGACGTACGTCTCGTCGTCGGCTTCGTCTCTCGTCCGCCGGTGGCTGCCGTCACAGAACGGGAACGACGCCGAGAGCCCGCATTGACAGACCGCGACGTCGCCTTTTTCGGGATCTACGTCGTCGGGCTCGAGTTTCCGCGGGCCGGTCGCCTCGAGTTCTACCAGTCGTGTCATGTCCGGGCGTGCGTCGGCAACGGTCAAAAGACTCACTCGAGCGCGGACGAAGCGACGGCCAGTGGTACCACTGTCAACCCACGACACCCGTCACTCGGCGGGTTTTCACTTCGGGCAAACGATAAGCTACTTGATGGCCGTCGCGAATTTTGATCTGTAGTTCCAATGAGCCCCGACGCTGCAGGACCGACGATCTCGATCGCCCTCGCGGTCGTGAAGACGCTCAGTTTGGTCGTCGGCAGTCTGATCACCGTACTCGCCTACCGAGCCTATCGCCGGACCGGACAGCAAGCGCTCGGGTTGTTAGCCGCCGGTTTCGGACTCGTCACGCTGGGGCTGGTTCTTGCCGGCACCCTCTACGAGCTCCTCGGCGTCTCGCTCGGGATGGGGATCCTCCTCGAGAGCCTGTTGATGCTCGCTGGCTTTCTCGTGATCGCCTACTCGCTGTACGTCTCCTGAGACGGTCTGTCGTGATTCGTCGCCCGTGATCGCTCGGTCGGGGGCAGCGATCACCGGCAAACCGGTACAACGATCCGTATAAGGCGGTCTCCCGTGCCGACCTCCCGTCCCGACTGCTGGCGCTCGCGGTCGAGTCGAAACTGACTTCGAGAAGTCCGTCAGGCTCACTCGTCGTTCGTCCTCTGACTCGAGACGGGCCGACTCGAGCGAGAACTGATTTGCTCGCCGTTACCAGCGGTAGCGAGGCGAAAGCCCATCGGCTTTAGCCATGGGATGAAGCCGACAACTGGGAATCTCTCCACGTTCATAGCCACGGCTGGGGTTGGATGTTTGCGTAACATCTTTAGGTGAATAGTATCTATATACTGACGATGCCCCGTGGGTTCGACAGGGAACGTACCAGCGTCCACAAACTCCAGTATCACTTCATCTGGTGTCCGAAGTCTCGCAGGACCGGGTCCTGCGGACCTCGCTGAGCTTCGCTCAGCTTAGTACCGTAAATCGGTGCTTGAGGGCGAGGTACACACCCGTCTCAAAGAACTCATCGAGGAGAAAGCCGACGAACACGGGTTAGAGATACTGGAGTTGGCGATTCGCCCCGACCACGTACACTTGTTCATCACAGGCGACCCGACGCTCGCCCCGAACAAGATAATGCAACAGGTCAAAGGCTACTCCTCGCGCCGACTTCGGGACGAGTTCGACTTCGGCCTCCCGTCGCTATGGACGCGCTCGTACTTCGTCTCAAGTGCGGGAGACGTATCCAGCGAAGTCATCGAGGAGTACATCGACGCCCAAGCAGGTGAGTAGCCATGAAACGGACAGTCAAAACCACGGTGCGAGTCAAACTCCACTCGCTGACCAACAGGAAAGCTGGCCTACTCGCCCGTGAGTATGAGGCGTTCCAGACTGAGGTACACGGCGGAGACGCCGACCTGTACTCTGCAACCGACCAGCAGGCGTCGAAGGTACAACGGCAGAAAGACCCGAACCCCGGTACGGAACAACCTGTCGTCCTTCGCAACGACGTATTTGACGTGGCCTACGACGGAGACACTGTTCTCTCGTCGTGGTGGGTGAGAGTCCCTGTCTTTGACCCCGAGAAAGGACAGGGTACCTCCATCTGGTGTCCTGCTCACGTCCCACGAAAGGACGCACAACTCGTCCGTGAGGGGAATCTTCGAGACAGCGAACTGGTGCGCCGTGACGGTGACTGGTACGTGCATCTCGTCGTCAAACGGTCTGTGGCCGTCCAAGACGAGTACGACGACGTGCTGGCTATTGACATGGGCGCACGGTGGGTCGCTACCTGTGCGTTCCTCTCCGACCGCAAAACCGCCTTCTACGGTGAAGAAGTGCGCCGTATCCGCGAACACTACAAGCAACTCCGAAAGTCAATCGGGAAATCCAAACCCCGACAGGGACAGCAGGTGGTCGAACGTATCGGGGACGCCGAAGCACGGAAAGTGGACGACTGCCTCCACAAGATCGCTCGCCACATCGTGGAGGATGCCGAGGAACGGAACGCGGTCATCGTTGTGGGCGACCTCGGTGGGATTCGCAAAGACAACGACAAGGGGCGGTACGTCAACGACAAGACCCACAAGATTCCCTTCGCCCGCCTGCTCAACTACATCGAGTACAAGGCCCACGACGCGGGTATCGACGTGCAGTTGGTCGAAGAATACGACACGTCGCAGACGTGCAACCGCTGTGCCTGCGAGGGCGTCCGTGAGACGCAAGGACGCTTCGGGTGTCCCGAATGTGGACTTGACGACAACGCAGACAAGAACGGTGCGCTGAATATCGGTAAACGAGCCTTGGGCAAGTTCTCGAAACCGCTGTCCGAGGCGGGGGCTGTACTGGCACAGCCCGAAACGCAGGTCATCGTCCAACGCGACGACGAACCTGTGAACCTCCCGCTACTCGTGGATTCAACCCCCAGTGGGGGAACCCCACGGCTTTAGCCGTGTGGAGGATGTCAGTGTGCCGTCTC
>LKMK01000096.1 GCA_001563805.1 Natrialbaceae archaeon B1-Br10_E2g2 | reverse complement strand
GTCCTCTGGTTCGTCGTCTTCCGGTTCGTCCTCTTCCGGTTCGTCGTCTTCCGGTTCGTCGTCCTCTGGTTCGTCGTCTTCCGGTTCGTCGTCCTCTGGTCCCTCGTCCTCTGGTTCATCTCCTCCGGGAGCGGTAGGATACTCCTCGAGGGAGATCTCCTGGCCGGAGATCCACAGCTCCGCCGGCTCTGGGTCGGCGTCGATTGCAACGAGTTCGCCGTCGAAGTAGTAGCCGTCCCAGTCGTCCGGTTCGAGGACTCCCTCGACGACGTAGTACTCCACCCCATCGATTTCGACCGTATCGATCTCGACGCTATCGTTGTACGTCGCCAATCCCCAGTCGTGCTGGACGATTTCGTCGTCGGTGTAGAGCCGGTAGCTCGACGATTCCGAGCCGCCTTTGAGCGAGAAGCGTTCGTCGTACTGCTCCTCGAGGTCCTCATCGTCCGTTTCGTCTTCTTCGTCCTCGTCGTCCTCGTCGTCCTCGTCGTCCTCGTCGTCCTCGTCGCCGTCGCCGCCGGTGCCGTCGGTTTTTTCGGGTCGGTCCTCCCAGACC
Organism: Natrialbaceae archaeon B1-Br10_E2g2; assembly: GCA_001563805.1. Classification (GTDB taxonomy): domain Archaea; phylum Halobacteriota; class Halobacteria; order Halobacteriales; family Natrialbaceae; genus Natrarchaeobaculum. The sequence goes on along the minus strand of LKMK01000096.1, from coordinate 10,304 downwards.
CAGATCTCGAGGTCGTCGAACAGCATATGCTGGTCGACCGGGGAGCCCCAGTCGCCGCCGAAGTAGAAGACGGCCCAGAACGTCTGGATCCCGATCAAATCCTCGTAGCCGGGCGCCCGGAAGTAGAGGTCCTCCATGTTGAGAGCGAGGTCGCCGTCGATCCATGTCCGGTAGATGCCGTCTTCTTCGCCGGGGGTGTTCATCTCGACGTACTGATCGATTCGGTACCAGCGACCGGTGTCGAGGCCGTCGTTCCAGCGCGGGTGATCACCGTGTTGGCCGCCGTCGCCGGCGTGGTAGACCTGGGTTCCCATCCCAATAGGGCCGTTCCCGTCGGCCCGCTCGGGACGGCAGTTGAACGGGCGGGTCGACCAGCCGTTGGTCCCGTCGGAGGGACGGCCACCGAAGCCGCCAGGGTCGACGTCGTGGTCGCCGGTCTGGTAGGTTGCGGCGAAGCCGGGGAGCTTGGTCCCACCCAGCCCGTCGGGATGGAACTCCCAGTCGTCGGGGAAATATACCCAGTAGCGGACGTGGCCAGCGTCGGGCTGGTAGCCGTGGTTGTCGAGCATGTGGTACTCCATCGTCCCACCGTAGTACTGCCCGGCGGGCCAGTCGAGCCGAAGTGCGTTCCCGCCCCGGTCGTGGTCGGTCGTCGTCGAGACCGACCCCCCGTGGGTGTTGGTAAACCACTGTTGCCAGTCGCCGTCGAAGGTAATCTCGTTGTAATCGTCGGCGCTGTCGAGATATCGTTCGTACTCGGTGGGCGTTCGCGCACTCACGGTGGCGCTCGCGGCGCCAAACATCGTCGCCATCGCTGCCGTCCCGCCAGTCAGTCTCAGGTACGAGCGTCGGTCGAGTAACCCGTTGTTACGATCTGCATTCTGTTCCAGTTCCGAATGATCGCGTGCCATTACAATAGAATAAAGATAGTCAGGTGCCCATAAAATTTTCCATTTTTTAAATATATTTAACAGAGACTCAACTATAAATTACAAACCTGGAGAAGTGTCTACGACATCTGGGCGGACGTGAGTACGTGCCGGCTACCCGATCGTTTTGCTGCCCTATTTCGCTGCTACAAACGAGCGAAGCCAGTCGAAAAACCACTCACGTGTACAGATTTTGGCTTGATAACGGGGCATGATACTGGCTTGTATAGTCTCTTCCCGGTGGACGACACGCCCGTTGCGTTTCTCCGCGACAAACAATTACACCGTTCCGAGTAAACAGCTCGGCACCAGTGGGTGTTACTGGGTCAACATCGTCGCCAGTTCGCGGTAGTCCAGCAGATCGAAGACGTGACAGCTAACGAGCCACACCCCAGTGCCGACGCCGACGCCGAGCGTGAGCGCAGCGTACCCGCTAAATGCCTGCAGGAGGCCGAAGACGACGACGGCCATGATAGCGGTGACGGCGGTGACGCGGCCCAGCGTACGTCCGACGGCGGCAGGGTCGAACGGGAGTTCGGTGTAGACGATGTAGACCGTCGCGAGCGCGAACACACCCTGTGTGAGGACCGTGGCGACGGCGGCGCCGACGACGCCGACGAGCGGGATCAACAGCAGGTTCAACAGGAGGTTGGCGGTCGAGGTGCCGAACTTGACGGTCGCCTCCGATCGCGCCCGACCGAGATAATCGATGGCCGGACTCGAGATGTAGACGAGGGCTTGAAAGAAGATGAACACGGCGAGGATCTGGACGACGGTCACCGCCCCCTCGTACCCGGCGCCGAAAATAGTCGGGATGGCGATGTCGGCGACGAGAACGATGCCGGTACAGGCGGGGACGTACAAGACGAGGACTTTGGTCAGGCTCTCCTGATAGACGGCGACAGCGGACTCGAGACGGCCGGCCGCTTTGTCGGCGCCGTAGGTCGGCGAGAGCGCGAAGCCGACGGAGGCCGCCGGCACACTGATCAGCCGGGAGAGTTCCTTCCCGATCGAGTAGTAGGCGACGGCCAGCGGGTTGAGAAAGAAGCCAACGAGGAGGACGTCGACCTGCTGGTCGACGACGTTCGACAACCGTGTGACGGTAAGTGGGGCGGTGTATAGGGCAACCTGTGACCTTACCTCCGTACGGATCGAGGCGGTCGTCTCGCTCGGCGTACGGACCTTCCTGACGAAGCGGGCCCCGACGATGGTTGCCAGACCGTAGCCCACTCCGAAACCCAGCACCGCTGACACCGCCGACGGAGAGTACAGGACGAATGCGACCACGAACACCCCCGAAAAAACGGCCTCGGTGGCGTGGAGTTTCGCGCTGGTGGCGACGCGCTCGTACCCCTGCAGGATGATCCGATTGTACTGGTGAAGTGAGTAAAACAAGACGATGCCGGAGCCGAAGACGAGCACCGGAGCGAGCGCGGGTTCATCGAGGATCATCGCGATGGGGTCGGCGAGGAGCACCACCGCCATGGAGACGAGCGTCGCCGCCGCGATTACCATCACACTCGACTGCGTGAGGACGGCGTCTGTTTTCGCCTGATCGTGGTCTTTGTACTCGGCTACGTAGCGGGCCGCCGCGCGGGCGAAGCCGGCCTCGCTAAAGAGCCTCGAGAACGCAAAGATCGAGAGGGCAAGCGCGTAGATCCCGTAGGATTCCGGCCCGAGCGTCCGTGTCAAAAACAGCAACAATAGCCCCGCGATGAGTGCGTGCAGGATCCGACCGGCGAACTCCGACGTGATACTCGAGAACAGATCCCGTTGCATTCGAGGCCATCAAGTCCGTGTTCGAGACGGAGAAGCGACTCGAGCGGTCTGCGAGCGTGTCACTGCGACAATCCGCCCCCGGAAAGGCCAGGGGTAGTCGTCCGGGGTGAGGGTCATGTATCCACTGGGGAGTACACTACACTGTCGTACAAATAATCGACGCCGGAAAGGGGTCGTTTCGTCGACCGTCTGCGGATCGATTTGGTCTCCGCCCCAACTCATGGGTACTTTTCATAGAGCGTCGAGTTGGTGTTCATCAGCGACGTTCCCTGCTCGAGCCCGTAGTAGGTCTATAGCTCAGGGTTGAACTTCGATTTGTACTTTCGGAGGGGAGTTCGATCACGGAGTCTGGTATACACGTTCGCCGCGTACCTCGCCCACGTATCGGACCGATGCATCGTGTAGTAGGTCCGTATATCGGGATTGAACTTCGCTTTCCACATATTTATCCGATGCGTGTTTGCGTCGACGAGTTCGTAGGTAGTCACGTCCGACTCGATTGCATCACACATGATATGCCATTCGAGGAGGTCCCCGGCTGGGAGGTCAACGTCGAACGTGGCCCCGGCCTGCCAGCGGTGGGCCGTCCGCCCGAACTGGAGGATTATCGCACCGGCGACCGTCTCGCCGTCGACGCAAAGCCGATACAGGTGAACCTGTTCATCGGGGAGTCGTCGACACAGGTCGTGTATGAACGCAGTCGGTGTCGTCGGCGTCTTGCCCTGCTCTTCGTACCGTTCGACGATGCGATCACTCACCCAGTCGATTACGGATTCCCCTCCGTCGGCAGTTACAGTGTACACTCGATCCCGGTTATTTCGGATGTGGCTTCGGGGCGTCGAGCTGAACCGGTTTAACAGCCTCTCCTCAGTGGTCTCCGTGTCGACTACGTAAGTGTAACCCGGTTGGGCAGTGAACTCGTTCCACGTGAACGGACGGACGTCGTCAACCTCCCACGCGGTCCTGATCGAGAAGTAGTTCGGATTGATTTCACGTTCGATCCGTTCGATACAGCCGTCGACGAAGCCCTTGTGCTGCTTCTCTAACTTTCGCTGTTTGAGCCCGTTGTCGGTGACCCGTAGAGGCCCCAGGTTCGGAACGTGTAGTTCATACGGCGGAGAATACGCCATCGTGACAGGTCCCTTCTGTATCTCGAACACGGGAAACAGCCCGAACGCTTCCTGACCTTTGTATCCAACGAATGGGTACAGTGTCCCACCGGCGTGTGTCGCCTGCGCTTCGAGGGCAGCGTACTGGTGGAACACAGTCGCCCGGTCGGATATCCGGACGTACTCGTTCCACTCGTCCCGATCCTCCTTCGAGAGCAACTCGATGTCGATGCTCATTGTATGATAGTGTGTATACGCTCGGATCGGTTTGCGAGGTGACTCGAGTCTTGCATCGGGGCGAGACGTTTCCCGCTTCTGAAGTACGGACCTACTGTTCCTCTTTCACCTCCCCAATCTAGTGGGATTGGATCGCGTTGCATGGTGTGTTAGGAACGTTACAAGCTCGGCACTTTTTTCAACAGATCTACCGGGGGTGTGAGCCAGGGACGGAGGTCGGCACGGTCAAGACTCCAGGTCGCGTCGGCAGTCAAAAGGGACGGGATTGACGTCCAGAATCGACTGTCCCTGGGATGACGTGCACAGTAATACAGTTCCCGGAGGGGAAAGATAATCTCCCCCTCTGGGTTCGGTTCCGGTCGTTCGAAATCGAGGTCCAGAACGGACGCGACCATTTCCGACCCGAATCGGTAGCCGTGCCTACTCGCCAGCGCGTAGGAGGCCCAGAACTTCGGATTGACTTCCATCAGTACGTTGGTGCCGTCCGCTCGCCGCCTGTACTCGACCAGCGCGATCCCCTCCAAGCCGAGTTCCCGTAGCAGCTGCACCGAGCTAGCTTCGAGTGCCGGGTCGTCGAGAACGCGGATATGGGTGCCGCTACCGCCTCGGCGTGGTACCGATCTGAGCTCCTCGTGGCTGAACACGAGCTCAAACGTGCCGTCGATTACCAGTATGCCGCAACCATACGTCGATCCTGTGCCTACGATACATTCCTGTACGAGGACCTCATCACCGGGGGCGGCAGCCTGAATCTCGTCGTAGATCTCCCAGAACGCAGATGGATCGTCGACGCGGCCCGTCGACTCGTGGCCGCCCCCGACGGTTTCGTGCCTGGGCTTGAGAAAGACCGGGAAGTCGATTGCATCGAGTGCGGTCCCCCGACGCCCGTCCGCGTCTGCTTCGTTGACGATATGCGTGTACTCAGTCGGCGTATCTATGCCGAGTTCCGTGGCGTACTCGAGCACCGTCGTTTTATCAGCCCCTTCCAGAAATGCCCGACGTGATGGAACCCACGACGAGACATCGTCTGGCAGATCATGCTCTCGATCACCGATCGTCTTTGCTGACCCGTACCCGACGGGCATCGCGAAATCCGGACGATATCGCTCGATGGTATCCACAAGATGGTCTCCGTCCATCGAAGGGACGATGACCCCTGTATCGCAGTACCTTGATTGCAACAATCGGCTTGCTTTCGATGTCCCGACGCCGACAATGGCCGCATCGAGGTCTTCGGAAAGCTCCCTGGCGAGACACACCGCCGTCGGAAAGTCCCCGTCAAGTATCATTACCGTTGGGCTCATTCCTGCATTGAGGCTTCGATGTGTCTTGTTGGTATGAATCGATCCGATCGTTTCTGGATTAATATCGATAATTTTGCGCTACCACATCAGGCGAATCATCTATTGTCCCCGTCCTGTGACCGATTCACCAGGTAATTCATAGCCACCCCTTCGCTTCAGCGAGTGATTGGTCCGGTGTCGGTATCCGACAAGCCGATTCCACGGCTTTCGTCTACCGCGGTCGATAGATCATCACACGCAAAAGTCGTCCAGTGAATTGCGTGTTCGCGCCCACAACCGTTGTACATCTCATATACCGGAACATCGTTCGACCGTTCGCCAGTCGGTCGAGACTTTGGCAGGGTCTCGGTGGTCACTACAATCACGGCGGTGGCCGTTTTCGGGTTCGTGCAGGTGTTCACAGGGCCACAACGCTCGTACTGAGAATCAGTGTCGGCATCGCCATGTGGCCCGTCAGCTGTCACGTCTTCGAGCGCAACGACTGCCGAGAACTAGCGACGATGCTGACCGAGTAAGCAGTCTCGGGATAGAAAGACAGTTTCGGCTCTAAGTCAATTTCGCCCCGTCGAGATGGGTTGGCCCCGTAAACGGCAGTCCGAGCCCCGGTGGTGGCGAGTACGCGGTCGAGACGCCGCCCTTCCGAATCTCGAGGACCGGGAAGAGACCGACCGGTTCCTGACCCGTGTAGCCGACCAGCGGGGCCAGTCGGGCCGAGGCGTGGCGTTCGACGATTTCGAGGACGTCGAAGCGATGGAAGAACGTTCCCGTCGGGGACTCTCTGACGTACTCGTCCCACGTCGCCCGCTCCGCCGGATCCAGTTTCGTGACTTCGATACTCATTGGGTAGTCACCGGGTGTTCGAGCCGATCGTACCACTCGCGACACGGTCCGACCCAGCCGCCGCGCTCGAGGGCGGCCTCGACCAACCTGACATAGAGCTCACGGTAGCCCGGAAACTCCTGCTCGTTGAAATAGCGGGGATGCCAGAGGACGGTCATCACCGCGTCGTTGTCCGCCGCCTCCTCGAGCAGTCGGTCACACTCCCGCCAGGCCGCTTCGACCGAGGACGCGGCCTCCATCAGGGGTCGTTCCATGATCGTGAGGGGGAAGGCGACGAACGAATCGTCGAACGGACGGATCACGTCGTACCGCCCGTCGAACCCGTATCCGTCGTTCGAGCCGAGCGAGGCGTCGTAGTTCATCCCAATCGCCCGGTAGTGTTCCCACGTCGTCGGGCGCTCGAGGCGGAGATAGTGCTGGCGGCCGCCGACGACCGGCGACCCGAGCGTCCGCTCGAGGCGGGTTTTCTCCTCGCGGAGGCGGTCGCGGTCGTCGACCGTATCGTAGGAGCCGTGGAGGCCGACCTCCCAGCCGCCCCGGTCGAGTCGTTCGATCACGTCTGTGATGGGGTCCTCGTCGATTTGGTATCGGCCGGCGTACAGCACCCAGCTTCTGGGATCAAGCCAGTGGCGCGGCCCCTTCTCGAGGAGCGATTTCTCGTCCAGGAAGTAAAACGACGATCGGACGCCGAGGTCGTCCTCGAGGGCCATGATCTCCTCGAACTGCCAGTAGGGTCGCTCGGCGCCCACGAGCGACCGGAGATGCGAGAGATCCCGCTCCCGGAGGGCGTAGTAGGGTGCCTGGAAGGTCTTGTACGGACGGTCGACGTCGTGGGTGAGACAGAGCGCGAACTCGTACCCCTCGAGTGCGCTCATCGTTCGGTCACCCGCCCGACAGTTCGGGCGATTGGGCCGGACGTTGCCGGCGGCTGTCGTTCCAGGACCTCGTCGACGAGGTGGACGAGAAACGACGTGGTGTCGACGGTCTCCTCGAGCAAGCGTCGGCGTCGACGCTCCCACTCGGCCGATTCGTGGTCGAGAAGCGTCGACGCGGTCTCGAGCAATGTCTGTGGGCGAACGCTGGGGTCGTAGCTTCTGAGGAGGCCGAACCGCGTTTCGAGCTCCGCCAGGACGCCGGCCGAGAGTGAGGAGACGTAGATCGTCGGCGTACCGAGAACGGCGCTTTCGATCGCCATCGAGCCGCTCTCACCGACGAACAGGTCCGCGTAGGCGAGCACGTCGAGAATGTCCTCGGGGGGGATCGTCAGTTGCTTTGCCGCGAGCGTGGGGGGTGTGTCGCCTTCAGCCGATAGCAGAACGTCGATACCCATGGACTCCAGTTCGGTCACGAGATCCTCGATTCGGCCGATCCCGTCCTGTCCGATATCGTGTGCGGCCGACCAGGAGACCAGCCGAACCACGGCGAACGGCTCGTCGGGTTCGACCTCGAGGCGGTCGAACACCCCTGGATCCGGCGAGAACCGGTCGGGATGGAGGTACGCAAGCTGGTGAAAGCCCGGATACCGGACCTGCGAGGGACCGAGGTCGTCCCAGTAGGCCTCGGGGGTACAGATGACGTCGGCAAACGGGTAGGCCAGATAGTTCTGGACCGTCGCGTGTTCGGTGTCGGTGAACAGCAGGCTCCGGCAGTCGAAACAGGTCGAGGCGTGCGTGATCGTCGGTTCGCTGACTGCGAGCATGACGTCCGGACGAATGGAGCGTACACGCCGCAGGATTTCGAACTCGTATCTGGCTTGCACCCGCGCCAGCTCCAGCAGACTCTCGGCTTCGCCCGCGAGCAACTCGTACTCGATGTCGTAGGCCTCGAGCAGGTCACAGGCGACGTCTTTCGGCCGTGCGAAGACGTGGACGGTGTCGCCACGCGCTTCGAACTCGCCGATCGCGTTCCGGAAGAAGTGCACATTCGAGGGATGCTGGATGGTAACGACGACGTCGAGGCCGTCCGTGCGCTCAGCCATCGATCTTCACCACCGATGCCTCGTCGCCGCGTACGTCGAATGCGGATCCCATGCTCAGCGCGAGCGCGACACAGGTGGCCCCAAGCAAGACCTTCGAGCCGACCGACCCACGTTCTCTCCCCGACCGGTTGCGTATGAGGGAGGTGAGTGCGGTGACGAGGAAGAGTATCGCCACGACCGCGACGGCTCCAGCGGCCCGACGTCCGGAGCGGCCCCGGACGTAAGTGACCGACAGCCGCCAGAGAAAGTTCCGCAAGAGCATCGCGGAGACCCTAGGAACGTACTCCGTAATGACGATGTTCGACTGTTCGTCGCCGTAGATCGGTCGCATCGGTACGTCACCGACGCGAACGCCCGCGACGTTTAGTTTCACCAGAAGGTCGTTGCAGTAGCCATAGTACTCGTATAGCTCGTCGACGTCGATGGCCTCGAGCGCCGCCCGAGAGATGGCGGTGTATCCGTTTTGCGGGTCGGTCAACTGCCAGTAGCCGCTGGCAATTCTGGTCAACAGCGTCAGAATCCCGTTACCGAACAGCCGCCAGGCGGGCATCCGGTTGCGGTCGGCGGCCAGTCGGTTGCCCTTCGCGTAGTCGACCCGATCTTCGACGATCGGATCGAGCAACCGCGGCAACTGCCCAAGGTCCATCTGGCCGTCGCCGTCGACGGTGGCGACGACGTCAGCGCCGTCGGCGAGCGCCACGAGGTAGCCGGTCTTGATCGCCCCGCCGGCACCCCGGTTCTCGTGGTGGCGGATCGGGACGACGCGACCGATCGGCTCGTAAATGACCCCCCGGTGGTGCACACTGGGGGTGGTGATCTCCTCGACCTGCGTCTGTTCGGATCCACCGGATTGGAGGCCACCGCCGGCTGCGTCGGCCCGGGCTGCCGTACGGATCTCCGACCAGGTGTCGTCGGTCGATCTGTCGTCGACTGCGTACACACGGTCGACGTAGTCGGGAATTTCACGGAGTACTCCTTCGACGTGCCCTTCCTCGTTGTAGGCGGGGACGACGACGCCGATTTCGTGATCACGGTACATCGGTCACAGCCTCCGGTAATTGAATCCGTGCTCGGTCATGAGGTCGGGCTCGAACGCGCCGTCGACGTCGACGACGAACGGATCGTCGGTCATAGCCGCTGCCACGTCAGCGAAATCGATCGACTGAAACGCCTCGTGTGCCGTCGCCAGGATGATCCCGTCGAACCCGTCGAACGACACGGTCTCCTGTACGTCGATGTCGAGTTCGGCTCGAGCGACGTCGGTGTCGGCGTGGGGATCGTACCCGACGACGTGTACGCCGAACGCCTCGAGGTGGGTGATGGTCCCATCGACGGCCGAAGTTCGGACGTCGGCGACTTCCGGCTTGTAGGAGAGGCCGAGCACGAGTACCGAACTCTGCCGTGGGACCTTCTTACAGTCGTTGAGACTCTTGATGGCGAGTTCCCCAACGTAGGTCGACACGTACTCGTTGACCGTACGGGCCTGCCGAATCAGGTTCGGCACGAATCCGTTCCGCTCGGATTCGAAAATGATGTAGAACGGATCGACGGGGATACAGTGGCCACCGACGAGTCCCGGGGTGTACTCGTGGAAGTTCCACTTCGTCCCTGCAGCCTCGAGCACGGCTCTGGTATCGATGTCGAGATTCTCACAGGCGACGGCGAGCTCGTTGACCAGGGCGATGTTCAGATCGCGCTGGACGTTTTCGATGCACTTTGCGGTCTCTGCAACCTCGATCTCCGGCGCCCGGTGGACGCCCGCGTCGACGACCGTCTCGTAGAGTGCGGCGATTCGATCGCCTGCAGCCTCGGTCCGTGCGCTGACCAGTTTGGTCACGTTTCGAAGCGTCCGCCCGTCGTCGCCTGGTACGACCCGCTCCGGTGAGTACCCGACGAAGAAGTGCTCACCACACTCGAGACCGGAGGCACGTTCGATCGCCGGAGCGAACACCTCCTGGGTCGCACCTGGATACACCGTCGACTCGAGAACGACGATCGGGTGGTCGCCCAGATTTCGGCCGATGGTTTCGCCGGCGTGGCGGAGGAACTTCAGGTCGGGATTTTTGAGATCGTCGACCGGTGTCGGGACGGTCACGAGGACGAACTCGGCTCGCTCGATCGACGTTTC
>LKMK01000095.1 GCA_001563805.1 Natrialbaceae archaeon B1-Br10_E2g2 | reverse complement strand
GGCGAGCGAGTCGTCGACGGCCCCGATTCCGGAGGTGGGTCGCGATGAGTATCGGCGACGGCCAGTTCCGGATGACCCTCTCGTGGACCGAGCCCGAGACCGGTCAGGAGCTGTTACAGTGTCTGGCAACCGCCGGCGACGAGAACGTCTCGTTTTCGATCGACTGCGTCTCTCGACACGGGGTCGACTCCTGTTCGCTCGACGTCGGGTCGCTAACGCGAAAACAGCTCGAGGCGGCCCGACTCGCCGTCGAGGAGGGCTACTACGAGAATCCGCGCGAGGCCCGTCTCAGCGACCTCGCGGAGTGCCTCGGCATCTCCGAATCCGCCGTGTCACAGCGACTGACCGCGGTCGAACGAAAACTGATGCGCGAACTGGTCAGGGCCTGTGGGTGAGGCGGGGCTCGGTTTCCCGTCGATTCAGCTGTAGGAGGTGATCCACTGCTCGAGCGTCCCGCGGGGCTGTACGCCGGTGGTTCGCTCGACCGGCTCACCGTCGGCGTACAACACGAGCGTCGGGACGCCACGTGCGCCGAGTTGCTGTGCCAGCGGCTGATTCGCGTCGACGTCGACTTTCGCGACGGCGGCCTCCGTCTCGGCCGCGAGGGCCTCGATCGTCGGCTCGAGCATCTGGCAGGGCCCACACCAGTCGGCGTAACAGTCGACGAGAACGACCGGATAGGCGTCGACGACCGACTCGAGGTGGCCGGCGCCGTCGATCTCGATCGGCTCGGTCGGTACGTCGGTCGAACTGCTGGCATCGCCGTCGCCCGGTGCGTCGCCGTTCTCGAGGCGTTGTTGAAGCTCCCGCTTCTTTTGCTCGCGAATTCGCTGTCGTTCGTCGTCTATCGAGTCACTCATCGAGCCCTGGTACGCACTCCACCGCCAAAACAGTTGTGCACTCCACCCACAATAGCGGGTGCTGAATCAGTCGCTCTGGACCTCGATGTCGCCGACTTGCGTCGCCTCGTGGTACGTACAGATGTAGGTAACCATCTCCTCGGTCGCGGTGACTCCCTCGAGCGTCGTCTCCTCGCCCTCTTCGGAGACGTCGTCGCTCTGGTAGTCGTCGATGATCTCGTCGTCTCCGTCTCTGATCTCGAGGTTGTGCGTGACGCCGTCGCCGTTCACCCAGCGGAAGTCGTACTCCTGTCCCTCGATGAGCGTGATCGTGGGGTTCTCTTCGTCCGCGATGATTTCCGGTTCGATGCCGACCCAGGCTTCGGTTCGGCCCTCGAAGTAAAACTCCTCGACGTCTTCCCACTCCTCGGCGTCTGGTTCTTCGTCGTCCGGTTCTTCGTCTTCTGGTTCTTCGTCTTCTGGTTCTTCGTCTTCTGGTTCCTCGGCATCATCTGCACAGCCCGCAACTAGCGTTAGTCCAGCGACACTCGCAGCTTTCAGCATCGATCGGCGAGAGTACGGAACTGCCTCTAGAACCTTGCTCGAGTCGTCCATGGTGGCTGCGGGGCCTGCTGAGTGCGTAACTCTGCCGTCAGTCTGCCAGACCAATACGACGTTGTCCGTGAAACGGTTCTGTGCCGGGCAGGTACTGACGTGTTACGTCTCGGGCCTATCGGTGAGCCGATTAGACGTCTCGAGCCGGTGGCACGAGCAACACGTTCCCGTTCGCACGAGCCACGATGTCTTCGGAGACGCTGCCGAGCAGCAGTCGACGGAGGCGACTGTGTCCACGCGACCCCACCAGGATCGTCGTCGGGTCGAACTCGGCTTCCGCAGCGAGGATCTCGTCGGCGGGATCGCCCCGTCTCACGTCGGTCCGGGTCTCGATCCCCCAGTTCTCGAGTTGGTCCGCCAGTTCCGCCAGCCGTGCGTCGGAGTCCGACTCCTCGAGGCCGGGATCTTTCGGCGTCTCGACGTGGACGAGCGTCGCTTCCCGGGTCGCGTGGCGCAAGTACGAAAACGCCTCGAAAGCCGTCTCGGCGTTCGTGGAGAAGTCCGTCGCGTACAGCATCCGCCTGAAGAGGTGTTCGCGGACGACGTCTGGGTCGTCGGCCTCCCGTTCGATCCGGTTGACCAGCAGGGGTGTCACCGTCGTGCGCGCGAGGTTGCGCGCGGTGGACCCGATGACACGGTTCTCGAGCGGGCTCTGTCCCCGCGAGCCGACGATGGTGAGCCGTGCACCGATCGTCTCGGCGATCCCCCGAATGCGTCGGTGGGGCGTGCCGCGGACGACGTGGGTTTCGACCTCGAAACCGGCGTCTTCGACGACGCGACTGTACCGCTCGAGGGCGCGGCGGCGGCGCTTTTCGAAGTCGATACCCGGCATTCCAGCGTGGACGTTCGAGGGGACTACCGTGACGAGGTGGAGTTCGTCGATGCCGATCCGGCCGAGACACTCGAGACAGGTTTCGCTCTGGATCGTCGCCTCGCTCGCTGCCGACAGGTCGGTCGCACAGACCGCTTTCATACCCGTCGTAGGGGTCGACGGTATAATATTGTTTGGGCGACCCAATACAGGGCGCTGTCGGATCGGTCAAGCGGTGGACTGAGATCGGGGCCCGACGAACGGCGGGCTGTCAGTGCGACGTCTAGTCACCTTTGGCGATAGAAACGAATACGAGTCGGTCATCACGACGCGTCAGCTCTCGCCCAGCCGTCAACCTGACCGCTGTATTTTGATAACGTATGGAAATATTCTCGTTGGATATTCGTGGGATTCTCTGCAGTAATATTGTGTCTCTGCCCCAAAAGCGTTATACGGTCTCTCGCGGTAGAGAGTAGTGAGTAAGAATCCATGAGCCGCACACAACTGACACGAACCGGTGGTCGATACGCGTGATCGAGATCGCCGCGCTCTCGGGACCCGTCCAGGCAACGGTCGTCGTCGCCGTCATCCTCCTCCAGGCTGTCGCCTTCTACGTGGGATACGGCCTCCTCGAGCGAGTGTTCGCGCCGCTGATCGAGCGATTCGCAAAGGCATAGATGGACGTACTCGGACTCAGCGTGCCGTTGTTGCTGTTGTTCGTGAGCTTCGGCTTTATGGTCGGCGTCCTGTTCGGTTTCTTCGGAATGGGCGGATCGTTTCTGATCACGCCGACCCTGTTGATCCTCGACTATCCGGCCTCCGTCGCGATCGGTAGTGGCCTGGCGTTTTACTTCGGAACGTCGGTCATCGCCGTGATGAAACACTACGACGTCGGGCAGGTCGACTACAAACTCGGCGCCGTGTTGTTCGTCGTGCTCTCGATCGGCATCGAGCTCGGCAGTCGACTCGTCTTCGGCCTCGAGGCGCTGGGCATCGCCGAACTGGTCACGGGCCTCGCCTACGTCGTCTTGCTGGCCGGGATCGGGCTCCTGTTCCTGCGCCGCGCCTCCAACCTCGACGACGGTGGTGACGGGGACGAAGACGAGGTGAGCGACGATGACATTCCGGCGGTCGGCCAGAAGATCCAGTCGTACACCGTGCCACCGATGATCACCCTCACCTCCGGCGGTCGGGCATCGCTGTGGACGATTTCGGGCGTCGGCGGAGTCGTCGGCCTCGTCTCCGGGTTGATCGGCGTCGGGGGCGGATTCATGCGTATGCCCGCGATCTACTACCTGATCGGGACGCCGCTGACCGCCGCCGTCGGGACCAGCCTGTTCGCTGGTCTGTTCTCGGGTGCGTTCGGTACCTTCACCTACGGGATGTCCGGCAGCGTCGACCTCGTCGTCGTCTCGCTGTTGCTCGTCGGCAGCGCGCTGGGGGCCCGGATCGGCTCGGCAGCGACGACGATCGTCGAGGAAGACGACGTCATCGTCTACTTCGGCATCATGATGTTGCTGGCGGCGGCCGGCATCGGGCTCAGCGAACTCGCAAACTGGCTCGAGGTCGGCGGTCTGAACGTGCTGAGCGTCGTCTTGCTCGTCGGCTCGTCGTTCTTGGTCGCGTCGATAATCCTCTACCAGGTCCTTCAGCGAGTCGGCGCGAGAGGGCCGAACGCGCAGGCGACCCCCGACGGTGACGACTGACGGCGTCGAAACGTGGCCAGTCTCGCGCCGAACCGTCCGGCGACGCAGCCGACGCACGCCGCAACCATCGACCATGGTACCGATCGCCGACGCAAGCGTCGCGATCAACCGCCTCGAGGGGGGACTCATCCACGGCCTCGCGAACTGGCGGAGGGACACACTGCGGTGATTCGACCCGTCAGTACCGGCGCGGCGATCAGCCTGCCCGTGGGCCCGTCTGTTTACTGTCCAGGGCAGTGGCTCGACTGTTCTCCGGTTCGATCGATTCGAAAACTGTACCAGATGACACTTGTGGCGATCAGCGTGACGTGATAGCTATGGGCGCAAGTTCCACGACTCGTACAGAACCGCTCTTCGATCGTCCGACCAATCCGATCGGCTACATCGCGATTCTCATGGCGCTCGTCACCGGCGTGTTGCATCTGGTGGCGTCGACGAACGCCATCCAGTTCAGTCAGCTGCTGGCGATCCTCTTTATCCTCAACGGCCTCGGATTCCTCGGCGGAGCAGCGATCTACCTGACCCGCTACTGGCGCCGGCCGCTGTTTCTCGTCGCTGCCGTCTACTCGATCGTCACGATCCTCGCGCTCTTTCCGGTTCAGGGCTGGGGCGTCGAGGCGTTTTACATGCAGGGCAACCTGAACCCGCTGGCCGTCATCACGAAAGCGGCCGAGGCAGTCCTGGCCGTCTGTGCACTCTACCTCTACGCAGACGCCTGATCACCGCCGACGGGAACGCACCTGCAGGCGAACGTGGTGCGTCTCGGACCCTCGATCGAGGTTCACGGGACTCGACACGCCCGTAGGAGTCGTCTCCGGTCGTCTGTGGCCCCCACTCGGTCGCTCAGTGAGATTGTACAATATTCACACAATCCTTTTACCGGCCCACCTCCTATCCGGAACTACGTCATGGCTAATTCGATGGCAGAACAACTCCAGCAGGACATGCAGTGTGAAGGGCTGCTGGAGTGTATTCACGGGCTCAAGCAGCTCGACAAGGAGTGTTTCCGGGTGATGGTCGAAAGCGACGACCCGCTGACGATCGACGAAGTCGCCGAACGCGTCGATCGCGAGCGGTCGACGGCCTACCGGTCGATCCAGCGACTGCTCCAGAGCGGGTTCATCCAGAAAGAGCAGATCAACTACGATCAGGGGGGCTACTACCACGTCTACTACCCGACCGATCCGGAGCAGATCGCGAGTGACATGCAACGAATGTTAAACGACTGGTACGCGAAGATGGGCCAGCTCATCCAGGAGTTCGAGGACAAGTACGATCGAATGGAAGACGACGTCCCTGCCGTCGAGAGCCGGAGTACCCGGTAACCCTCACTGGACGCCCCATCGCGAGTCGATGGACGACTGCCGAGCCCGAGTCGGCGGCCTGGAGCTACGTCCTTCGAGGGAGTCGGGCGGTTCGACCTGCTCATCGCGAGCGTGTTTCCGATCCTCGAGTTCTCTAGCCGCTCTAGACCCTGTATCCTGCCTGCCAGCGGCGAGTCGGCGGTCGATTCCTCGGCGACCACTTCTCGACGCCGTCGCCCGCTCCGCTGCTCGACCGACGCTGCCCGTGTTGGTATTGTACACTACGTACAAAACCTTTAAACACTGCTGGCCCGTACGGGAAGGTGATGGCAACTGATGCACCCTCCGGATCACCGGACCAATCGACCGACGATCCCGTTCACGTCGACGGCGAGGCCCACCTCGAGGGGCTCGTCGCCGACCACGACGTCGTTCTCGTCGATTTCTACGCCGACTGGTGTGGGCCCTGCAAGATGCTCTCGCCCGTCCTCGACCAGCTGGCGGCCGAGACCGACGCCCTCGTCGCGAAAGTCGACGTCGACGACCACCAGCTGCTCGCCGGCGAGTACGGCGTTCGTGGCGTCCCGACGCTCGTGCTCTTCGCGGGCGGCGAGCAGGTCGAACAGCACACCGGCGTCTTGCCGGCGGAACGCCTCCAGCGTATGATCGAGGGCTACACCGAATGAACGGGGACGAGCGGACGGGGGCCGTCCACGACGTAGTGATCGTCGGCTCCGGCGTCGCCGGCCTCTCGGCTGCGGTGTACGCCGCCCGGGCCGACCTCGAGCCGCTCGTCCTCGAGGGCCCGGAACCCGGCGGCCAGCTGACGCTGACGACCGAGGTGGAGAACTACCTCGGCTTCCCCGAAGGGGTCGGCGGGATGGAGCTGATCCAGCGGGGCAAAGAGCAGGCCGAACGGTTCGGCGCCGAGTTCCGACACGCCGTCGTCGAAGACGCCGTAGTCGAGGACCGACCGTTCGAACTCACACTCGCGAACGGCGAGACGCTCCGCACGCGGGCGCTGATCGTCGCGAGCGGCGCGAGCGCCCGCTGGGTTGGCGCCGAAAACGAGGACGAACTGATGGGGTACGGCGTCTCCACCTGTGCGACCTGTGACGGCGCGTTTCACCGCGGTGACGACGTCCTGGTGATCGGCGGCGGCGACAGCGCGATGGAGGAGGCGCTCTTCCTCGCGAAGTTCGCCGACAGCGTCACCGTCGTCCACCGCCGCGACGAACTGCGCGCCTCGGAGGTCATGGCCCGGCGCGCCCTCGAGCACGACGACGTCGATTTCCGCTGGAACGCCGAACTGCTCGAGATCCACGGCTCGCAAGACGAGGGCGTCACGGGCGCGACGCTGATCTCGCACCCCGACGGCCGTCCGAAAGCGAAGTTCGACGCGGGCGAGGACGTCGACCGCGAGGAGGTCGACGTGGGCGGCATCTTCTACGGCGTCGGCCACGTCCCCAACACCGACTTCCTCGAGGGGACGGCCGTCGACCTCGACGCTGACGGTCACCTGGCGACGCTCGAGGGGATGACCACCGAGACGTCGGTCGAGGGCGTCTTCGGGGCCGGCGACGTGATGGATCCGGACTACCGGCAAGCGGTCACGTCCGCCGGGACCGGCAGCATGGCCGCCCTCGACGCCGAACAGTGGCTCGACGAACGCGACGCAGCGGTCGACGCGCCGGCCGTCGCCGAGCTCGAGGCCGACGACTGAGACGGTCCCCTGTGCTGACCGATTGACCCGACCGCCTGACTCGTGTCGAGTCGGAGACGACAGTCGTCCGTCTGTGCCGGTCACCGACCCGTTTCAGGTCGACTCTTTCCTGCCAGTGATCGATTCGGTCGCGAGTCGAAAGTCGTGAAACGAGATGTCCTCGCGTGGCTGGTCGAAGATCTCGACCGTGGGGATGTCTACGGCCCACATCCCCTGGACGGCGGCCGACTCCGACGGGAGCGAGGACAGTTCCTGGAGTCGACCCGTGGCCACGACGCTTTTCCACCCTCCGTCCTCCTCCCCGAAGACCACGAACGAGACCGGGTTCTCGAGCACGTCCGTTTTGGACGTCTCCGGCGGAAACGAGAGCCTGAAGTAGAACTGCTCGGTTTCGGCGGCGTATCCGTACGAGACCGGGAGCGAGCTCGGAGGGGCGTCGGCGTCGGTCCCGAACGAGAGGACGCCGACGCCGCCGTCACCGAGAAACGCGTTTCGTTCGTCGGGCGGGAGGTTCACCCAGCGGAGTCCCTGCATGTGCCTCCCGACCACGCGGAGAATAAAATAGCCCCACTCGCACTGCCGTTCGGTTCGTCCGTACCCCTGCCCCGCCGCCGTGGCCGGGGCGCCCTTTGGCGCTCAGCTGGCCGCGCCCTCGTCGCTCGAGCCGCCGGACTCCTCGAGCGGCGACATCGCGAGGTAGAGGCAGGCGAAAATGATGACGACGTTGAGCGCCGAGACGTAGCCGGCAAGTCCCGGTGCGCCGAGTCCGTAGATAATCGTCGGCACGAGCGCTAACAGTGCAGCGGCAGCTGCGTATCGCGGTTGCAGGTCCTCGAACATGAACGCCCGTTTCGACCGTAGGATATTCAATCTAGCGGCACGCCCGAACGTCGGGTCCGGACAGACGCACCGCGCGAGCCGTCGGTAGCTGTGCCCTTTCGACGCCCCTACTGTTCGGGATCGTCGGCCGCAGGGCGCAGTGCCCACACGAGCAGGGCGCCGATCGTGAGGAGACCGATGACGACCGTCTCGCCGACGGTTACTTCGATGTGGAAGAACGCGAGAACCGTCCTGAGTTCGACGACGACGACGAGAGCCAGCGCGATCAGGATCAACAGTCGAGCGGGTGAGGTTCGCATCAGGGAATCGACGCTCCAACGTGTGTCAGTGCGCGCTGGAAGAGTATGATGGCATCGGCGATGCCCGTGTACTGAAGTCGTCCGTGCCCATCGGGTAGGATCCATCCACGGCCAGTCCACCTCGATCACCGGAGTCGTGGTTCCGCGATTCGGCGTCGACGGGACGGTCCCGCCGCCTGGTGCCGACTCCACCACCTATCCGGCCCCGAACGAGCCTCCAGGAACCACAGCGAATTATACGGTGTTGGAAGAATATCGTCCTATGGACGTTGGCCTCACCGTGGGCGACTCACTCGAGCGGATGGACCAAACGATCGGCGGCTTCGACCTCGCGGAGTACTCCCTCGCCGAGGGCGTCGACCTCGAGGCGATCGACGGCGACCGACTCGAGGCGATCCTGGCCGACGCGGGCGCCGACCTCTGTGTGCATCTGCCGTTCAAACAGGACGTCGTGACGCCGGTCCCGGGGATCAACGAGGCGATTCTCGACTACCAGCGACGCCTGCTCGAGTGGGCAGGCGCTGCGGGTGCGAAGAAGGCCGTCCTCCACGGGACGGCGCGGAACCCCCACGACACGGACCTCCGGCCGCTGTTCGCCGACCAGCTGGCGGCGATCGACGCGGCCGCGGCCGACGCTGGCGTCGAACTCGTCGTCGAGAACGTCGGCCACCAGAAGCGCGGCCTCCCGCTGACGGTGCTCGGTGACCTCGCCCGCGAAGCGGGGACGGCGGTCTGTTTCGACGTCGGTCACGCCTACATGGAGGACGGCAACGACGGCGTCGAGCGATTCTGCAAGCGATACGGCGATCTCGTCACGCACCTCCACGTCCACGACGCCCGGAGTCGCGGTGACACCCACATCCCCATCGGGGCCGGCGAGATCGACTACGGGATCGTCACCGAGCAGCTGGGCGGGTTCGACGGTACGGTCGCCGTCGAGGTGTTCACCGAGGACCTCGAGTTGCTCCGCGATACGGCCGAGCGCGCGAGAGCCGCGCTCGAGGCCGACGATTCGTAACGCAGCCGGCGAGCGCACAGCGTGGGTAGTCCGTTACAGCCGCTCGGTGGTCGTGCTTTTATACAGGCCGCCGTGGAACCAGAGCCACTGCGAGCCCCGCTCGCTGGAGATCACTATGCCACAGCACGTCCTCGTCCCGCTCGACGGGTCCGACCACGCCTACGCCGGCCTCGAGTACAGTCTGGCCTCGTTTCCCGATGCGACGATCAGCGCGGTCTTCGTCGTCGATCCCGCACACGACCACGAGGCGACCGCCGGTTCGACCGAGTCGGCTCTCGACCGCGCAGAAGAACGCGGCGAAACGGTCCTCGAGCAGGCAGTCGACCGCGCGGAGGCTCATGGACACGACCTCCAAAAATACCTCCGAACCGGCACCCCCCACAAGGAGATCCTCGCGCTCGCAAACACCGACGTCGACCACGTCGTCCTCGGAAGTCACGGCCAGTCGCCCATCTCGCGGCCGTTTCTCGGTCGCGTGAGCGAGGCCGTCGTCCGCCGGGCGCCCGTCTCGACGACGATCGTCCCCGAACCGACGTCGGCGCTCGAGGGCCGCGACCTCCCCGGCTCGATCCTCGTCCCGCTGGACGGCTCCGAGCAGGCCACCGCGGCCCTCGAGTACGCCCTCGAAACGTTCCCCGACGGCGAGTACACGATACTTCACGCCCTGTCGCTGCCGTTCGACAGGCCCCGGTCTGCGGTCCGTGGGACCTACCTCGAGGACCTCGTCGAGGACCGAGAGACGCGCGCCGAACGGATCTTCGAGACGGCACGTAGCGTTGCCGACGAGTACGACGTGACGCTCGAGACCGAGACGGCCAACGAGACGCCCGGAAACGCCATCGTCGACGCCGCCGAGTCGACCGACTACGACCAGCTCGTAATGGGGAGCCACGGCCGTTCGCTGGCCGCACGGCTGATCACCGGCTCGGTCGCCGAACGCGTCGCACGACGGTCGCCACGGACGGTCACGCTCGTCCGCGGATTGCCAACCTCGGAGAACCGTTGACCCAATCGAGCTGAGAGCCCCCTCGACCTACGCGGGCCGACAGCGGACGACTTCGACCGGGAACCGCCAGACCGTCTCGAGGCGATCGGCCTCGATCCGAAAGTCGGCCTCGAGCAGCGTCTCGCGGAGGTAGATCGGCCGGCAGTCGGCGTACGTCGGCGCCAGTTCTCGCACCGTCTCGTACAGTCGGGTCGCCGGCCCTGGACGCCGCCTGGAGAGTGAGACGACGACGAGCCGCCCCGACGGCTCGAGGAGGCGTCGCCACTCCGCGAGTACGGACGGGATCTCGGGCGAGTCGATGAGCTCGAGGACGAAACTCGCGAATACGGCGTCGAAGGCGTCGTCTCGAAACGGCGTTATCATCCCGTCACCGGCGACGACGACACCCCGCTCGAGGCCCGCGTTGACGAGCGCGTCGTGGGCTTCCCGACACATCCCCGGCGAGAGGTCGAGGCCGACGGCGGTTCCGTCCGGGCCGACGGCTCGCGTGAGGTCGACGAGGGCCGTTCCGGGGCCACAGCCGACGTCGAGCACGCGGTCGCCCGGCCCGGCGTCGAGGAGCTCGAGCCCCGTCGATCGTGGGCCTGCCTCGAACGGGCCGGCGAGGGCCTCGTACCAGGGACTGAGCGCGTCGTACCAGTCTCGAGCGGCTGCTTTCGGGCGTCGAACACGGCCGATCGGTCCCGGTGGAGCCGAGTCGCTTTCGTCCGCGGCTGGAACGGAGTGG
>LKMK01000094.1 GCA_001563805.1 Natrialbaceae archaeon B1-Br10_E2g2 | reverse complement strand
GAGGCGGTTGCGGACGTGATCGACGTCGGCGGCGAGTCGACACGACCGGGCGCCGACCCCGTCCCGATCGAAGCGGAGATCGACCGCGTCGTTCCCGTGATCGAGCGAATCGCCGACCTCGAGGCGACGATCTCCGTCGACACGCGAAAAGCGGCCGTCGCCGACGCCGCCCTCGAGGCCGGGGCCGATCTGGTCAACGATGTCTCCGGACTCGAGGACCCGGAGATGCGCTTCGTCGTCGCAGCCCACGACGCGGGGCTGGTGGTGATGCACAGCATCGACGCCCCCGTCGACCCCGACCGCGAGGTCGATTACGACGACGTCGTCGAGGACGTGATCGACCAGCTCGGAGAACGCGTTCTGCTCGCAGAGAAGGCGGGCGTCGACCGGGAGCGGATCGTCGTGGACCCGGGGATCGGCTTCGGGAAGTCCGCCGGCGAGAGTTTCGAGCTCCTGGGACGGATCGACGAGTTCGCCGCGCTCGGCTGTCCCGTGCTGGTTGGCCACTCTCACAAGTCGATGTTCGCCCACGTCGGCTGTGACGCCGACGACCGGCTCGAGCCGACCGTCGCGGCGAGTGCGATCGGCGCCGACCGAGGGGCCGACGTGATTCGTGTCCACGACGTCCCCGAGAACGTCGCCGCTATCAGGACGGCACTCGCCGCCAGCGACCCTGACCGCTTCGAGTGGTCCTGACGGCGGCCGACGGTTCACCTGCCGGTCGAAGGTTCAACCGTCCGGCCCCCGAAACTCGCCCGGACGACTCCCCTGAGACAGCTATGACTGATAATCACGATCAGGCCGACCTTCCGATCGACGATATCGAACGATTGGACGACCTAGAGGCCACAGAACCCGTCGAAGCGGCCGTGTCGGTGGCCGGCAAGTGGACACGCGGCGCAACGCTCTCGCTCGCCGGTGGCGGCGTCTTGCTGGTCGCCGCACTCCGGTCGCTGGTCCGTGGCAAGGCTCGAGCGATCCCGCTCGGTCTCGCCGGCGCCGGGCTGGTCCGCTACGGGCTCGGAACGCGCCGCTCGAGCGAGGAGGAGGCCCCCACGTTCGAGCCGACGACCGAAGCCGTCGAAAGCGGCACGGAGGGCAAGGAGACGAGCGACGAGGCGAGCGCCGCTGCCGGCCGGGCCGAGGACCTCGACGTCGGCGAGACTGGCGACGTCCCCGACGAGGTCGACCTTGGCGAAAAAGAAGGAGGGGGATCGCGCGTCGAGTTCACCGAAGACGAGCCCGGGGACTGTGACGAACCGAGGACGAAACCGGACCTCGAGGACGACGACGCAGCTGATCCGCGACGGACGGGCGGCGAGGCCGACGAATCGGCCGAGATCGACCTCTCGCAGTCGGCGATGGCCGAGGAGGCGAGCGAGGCCGCAGGCCCGAGTCCCGAACAGGCCGAGCCGACCCAGACGGACGCGACCGAGCCCGAGGAGACACCCGAGGAAGACGCCGCCGAGATGAACGTCGACCCCGACGACGAGGATAAGAGTCAGGACGAATCCGCAGAGGACGAACCCGAGAACCGCAGCAACTCCGAGGACCGCAGTGATTCCGAGGACTGACTCCGAGGACAGATTCCGACACGATCGGCAGCCGCGCTGACGACCAGAGCGTTAGACGGACGTCGAACGCGACGACGCGGCTGCTGCGGTGGTCACCAGTGCCGTTGTGCCGTAGACGGCGTCCGACCACGAGTAGCGCCGAACCCGGCTCCTGTGGCAGGCGAAGACAGTCACTCCAGTCAGGGAAAATCCTCATTTCTCCGACAGTCGTACGGTACCGAAACCCACACTACTGGGAGCCAGGAACCGTCAATGAGTGAAACACCGCAGCGCAAACGGCCGAGTATCGACCCCGAATACGACCACAAGCGCGACGAGGGCGTCGACGAAGCCGAACTCGAGGACCTGCTCGCCGAGTACGCGCTCCGTCGGGACGACCACGAGAACGCGCCGGCGTTCGTCATCCGCCCCGACGACGTCCAGGAGGTCCTGTCGCTGTTGCGCGAGTCAGCCGGCTTCGATCACCTCTCGTGTATCACGGCCCAGCAGTACGAGGATCGCTACGAATCGATCCTCCACCTGACGAAGTACGACCGGCGGACCCACGAGGTGTCCCTGGTCGTCCAGCTCCCCGTCGACGACCCCGTCTGCCAGAGTGCCGAGCCCGTCTTTCGGACGGCCGACTGGCACGAACGGGAGGCCCACGACCTCGTGGGTATCGAGTACGAGGACCACCCCGACCTCCGGCGGATCCTCCTCCCCGAGTCCTGGCAGGGCCACCCGCTTTCGCTCGACTACGACCAGGACAAGCCCCAGGTCGTTCGCTTCGCCGAGCACGCGAACCCACTCGAGGGAGACCGCCGGCTCGAGGGCGACGATCCCGAGTCCGAGACGATGTTTCTCAACATCGGCCCCCACCATCCCGCGACCCACGGCGTGCTCCACCTCAAAGCGGTGTTAGACGGCGAGACCGTCGTGGACGTCGACCCCGACGTCGGCTACCTCCACCGCTGTGAGGAACAGATGTGCGAGAACGGCACCTACCGTCACCAGATCATCCCCTACTCCAACCGGTGGGACTATACGGCGAATCTACCCAACGAGTGGGCCGTCGCGCGGGCGATCGAGGACGTCGCGGACATCGAGGTACCGGAGTACGCCCAGATCCTGCGAACGATGGCGACCGAGTGGGGCCGGATGCTCGGACACTTCCTCGCGCTCGGGACGTTCGCACTGGACGTCTACGGCGAGTTCACTGCCACCTTCCAGTACGCGTTCCGCGACCGCGAGGTCGTCCAGGACATCTTAGAGGACCTCACGGGCCAGCGGATGATGTTCTACTACTTTCGGCTGGGCGGGGTCTGCTGGGACCTGCCGGAACCCCGCGAGGCGTTCATCGAGAAGTGCCGGGACTTCCTCGACGAACTCCCCGCGAAGGTCGACGAGTACCACGACCTGATCGTCACGAACGAGATCTTCCGCCTGCGGACGGTCGACACCGGTATCCTAGAGCCCGACGTGGCCAAATCCTACGGCGTCACCGGCCCCGTCGCCCGCGGCTCCGGCATCGACTACGACGTCCGCCGGGACGATCCCTACGGCTACTACGAGCACCTCGAGTGGGACGTCGTTACCCGGGACACCTGCGACAACCACGCCCGCGTGCTCGTCCGGATGGGGGAAGTCGAGGAGTCGGCGAAGATCATCGAACAGTGTCTCGATTTGCTCGAGGAGTGGCCCGAGGACGAACGGACGGTCCAGAGCAACGTCCCGCGGACGCTGAAGCCCGACGCCGACACGGAGACCTACCGGGCGGTCGAGTCGGCCAAGGGCGAACTCGGCATCTACCTGCGGTCGGACGGGACGAACCAGCCCGCCCGCTTCAAGATCCGCAGCCCGTGTTTCCACAACCTCTCGGCGCTGCCCGAGATGGCCGAAGACGAGTATATCCCCGACCTGATCGCCTCGCTCGGCAGTCTCGACATCGTCCTCGGAAGCGTCGACCGGTAGCCCGCCCAGGGTCCGCGGCTCCGAAGGGCGGTAGCCGCTCGAGCGGCGCTCGCGTTCCCGCAACCGACTTCGTTCGAGCGGTGTCTCTCCGGCGCGGTCGGTAACCGTTAAATGGCCCAGGGCCAGAAGGCCGAACGAATGTCGAGAGCACCCTGGGAGCCGTACGCCGCCCGGCTGTGGGATCGCTGGACGGCGCTCGAGCGCGACTGGCGAAGCGTCGCGGTCGGGGCGATGGTCGTCGGATCGGTCGCACTGCTGGACCTCCAGGTACCGTGGTGACGTGATGGCCGTCCGTCGACTGGGTCCGGGGATCGTCGTTCTCTGTCTCGGCGCCGTGCTGGCCCGCGGGATCGCCGACGTCGGTGGGCCGAACCACCTCCTCGTCGCCATCGCGCTCGGGTTCGCCCTCGGGAACGTCGTGGGCGTCCCCGACCGACTCGCACCCGGGATCGCGACTCACAAGCTCTGGCTCGGTGCCGGCATCGTCCTCCTGGGGGCGTCGCTCTCGCTCGAGGCGGTCCTCGAGGTCGGCGGGCCCGTTCTGGCCGTCGTCGTCGGCGTCACCGGGCTGACGCTGGTGCTCGTCGAGGTGCTCGCCCGGAACGTCTTCGGGCTCGCGGACCGGCTTTCGTCGCTGCTCGCGGCCGGGGCCAGCATCTGTGGCGTCTCGGCGGTCGTCGCCGTCGCGGGCGTCCTCGAGGCGAAAGAGGGACAGATCGCCTACGCGGCGGCGACGGTGTTGCTGTTCGACGCGATCACGATCGTCGTCTACCCGATCGTCGGCGAGCTGTTGGGGCTGTCGGGAATCGTCTTCGGGATCTGGGCCGGTGTCAGTATGTTCTCGACCGGTCCCGTCGTCGCGGTCGGCTTCGCCCACTCCGAGGTCGCCGGCCAGTGGGCGACGATGACCAAGCTCACGCGAAACGCCCTCATCGGCGTCGTCGTCCTCGCGTACGCGAGCTACTACGCCCGCTCCGGGTCGGCAGGCGCGGGCGATGGGCGATCGCTGGGGCTCCTCTGGGCGGAGTTCCCCAAGTTCGTCCTCGGATTTCTCGCCCTCGCCGTCCTCTCGTCGCTCGGCGCGTTCTCACCCGACCAGCAGGCGTCGATCGAGAACGCCTACGGCTGGCTGTTCCTGCTCGCGTTCGTCGGACTCGGTACGGAGATCCGACTCGCCACGCTCCGTGCGACTGGATCGGCGCCGGTGGTCGTCGTGCTGGTGGCGCTGCTCG
The DNA here is from genome assembly GCA_001563805.1 of Natrialbaceae archaeon B1-Br10_E2g2. Classification (GTDB taxonomy): domain Archaea; phylum Halobacteriota; class Halobacteria; order Halobacteriales; family Natrialbaceae; genus Natrarchaeobaculum. Next base: position 6,168 of record LKMK01000094.1, on the reverse strand, counting down.
TCGCGAGCGTGGTCTCGCTGGGCGTCCTCACGGTGCTCTTCTGAGTGCCTCGAGCCGTCAGTCGCCGTCCGACTCGGACGCACGGACGGGTTCCCGGAAATCGGTCGCCTGCATACCCGTCGGACAGCGCAGTGCACCCGCTCGAAGCGCCACGGAACCTGTTTTACCTCTCCCTTACAGCATAGAGGAACGTCCGACGGCGAATTCGAAGGACGGCGGACGATACGTTCCAGAGCCACTCGGGGAACCGCTCGCGGAGCTCGCAGCCGCCGACGACGAGGTCGCGACGACCGAGGCGTTCCAGGCGGCGTACCGGGACTTACTCGAGTCGTTCGCGGGGTGACCGACGCCGGTCTACCACGCGCGAAATTTGAGCGATCGGTACGGCGCCGAGATCTACCTCACACGCGAGGACCTGCTCCACGGCGGCGCTCACAAGATCACCAACGTGCTCGGGCAACGGCTGCTCGCGAAACGATCCGGTCGCGATCGGCTCATCGCCGAAACCGGGGCCGGCCAGCACGGCGTCGCGACGGCGATGGCCGGCGCCCTGTTCGACCTCGAGACGGAGATCCACGTGGGCGAAACGGACGTCGAGCGCCAGGCGATGAACGTCTTCCGGATGCGCCTGTTGGACGCCGAGGTCAACGAGGCGACCCGTGGGAACGAAGGCCTCGCGGACGCCGTCGACGCGGCGCTCGAGGACCTCGCGGCGACCGTCGATCACACTCACTACCTCGTCGGCAGCGTCGTCGGCCCGGACCCGTTCCCGCGGATGGTCAGGGACTTCCAGCGCGTCATCGGCGAGGAAGCCCGCGAGCAGTTCCAGAGCCGGCTCGGCGAGTTGCCGGACGCGGCGGTCGCACGCGTCGGCGGGGGTTCGAACACGTCGGACTCTTCCACGCGTTCCGCGACGACGTACGGAAGACGAGAGGGTCGGCTTCCGCAGCACATCAGAACTCTTCGATTTCTGAGGACGACGTCGACTTCTACGGCGCCGAAGGCGGCGGGAAGGGCGCGGAGTCGACGAAACACGCCGCACCGCTCGCTGAGGGAAGGGACGAGGTCATCCACGGGATGAAAACGCGCGTCATCGACGAGGACGTCGACGTCCACTCCGTCTCCGCGGGCCTCGACTACCCCGGCGTCGGCCCCGAAAAAGCCATGTTCCGCGCCGTCGGCCGCTGTGAATACACCGGCGTCACCGATGAGGCAGCCCTGGCCGCCTTCCGGGGACTCAGCGAGACCGAGGGAATCGTCCCCGCACTCGCGTCGAGCCACGCGGTTGCACGGGCGATCCAGCTCGCCGAAGCCGACGACCACGAGACCATCCTCGTCACCCCCTCGGGTCGTGGGGACAGGGACATGGAGACCGAAGCCGAGAAATTCGAACTCCGAGCGCCCATTCGAGCCGAATGGAAACGCGAGGCGGTGATCCGGGATCCTCGAGACACCGGCCGCGGAGGGTGAGCACGAAACTACACTGACGGCACTTTCTCCGGGGCCGAATACGACCGATAACTGCTGCGAGAAGCGTTTTTCGGCGAGGTTCGCGATCTCAGCTGGGGCGACAGGCGGGACGTTATACTCGCTGGCCGAGTACGGTCGGTAAATGATTCCGCCCACCGATCGGTCGGCGACACCTTCGGAGGGTCACTCGGAGGTGTCGGCGCTCCTGACCCGGGCCGACGTGGCGGTCGTACAGCTCACGGCAGCCGGCACGATCGTGTCGGTCAACGCCCCGTTCGAAACGCTCGTCGGGCACGGTAGTGACGACCTCGTCGAAACGCCGTTCGAGGACGTTCTCGACCCGACGTCGCCGTCACTCGATCCGATTTTCGATGCCCAGCTGCCAGCCAGCGATACGCTCACGCTCCCCGTTTCAGTGGAAACAGCCGACGGCGACGTCGTCCCCTGTCAGTCCCTCTTCACGCCGATCGCCGGGGACGGCGGCGCCGATCGGGGGATCGTCGGCCTGCTCTCCCCGGCGGCAGATCCGGCGGGACCATCCGATGCCCTCGAGCGCAATCCCGACCGAACCGACGAGACAGCCCGCGCTCGAGCGTTCGTTGCCCTCGCGGACGCGATCCCCGACGGAGTTATCGTTCTCGATACGGGTAGCCAGATCCAGTATGCAAACGCGGCCGTCGAGCGAATACTCGGCTACGACCCGGCGGCGCTCGTCGGCAGCAGCAAACTCACCATCATCCCTGAGCACCTGCGTGAGGCCCACGTCGAGGGGTTACGGCGCTATCTGGAATCGGGGGAGCGAAACGTCGACTGGGACTACTCGGAGTTACCCGGTCAGCACAAAGACGGTCACGAAGTCCCGCTCGGGATCTCACTGGGCCAGTTCACCTTCGGCGGCGAGCCGTATTTCGTCGGCCTCTTCCGAGACGTTTCAGAACGGAAGGCACGCGAGCAGGCTCTCGAGGAGTCCAACGAGCGACTCGAACAGTTCGCCTACGCCGCCTCACACGACATGCAGGAACCGCTGCGGATGGTCTCGACGTATCTCCAGCTCATCGAGCGCCGATACAGTGACCGACTCGACGACGAGGGCGAGGAGTTCCTCGAGTACGCGATCGCCGGTGCCGATCGGATGCGGGCGATGATCGAGGCACTTCTCGAGTATTCGCGCGTCGAAACAGGTGGCCGTCCGTTCGAGACTGTTGATCTCGAGGGAGTGCTCACGGAGACGATCGAAAACCTCCGTGTTCAGATCGAAGACACCGGGGGCGAGATCGACTCCGGCCCGCTTCCGCGCGTGACCGGAGATCCGGACCAGTTACGCCAGGTCTTTCAGAACCTGCTCTCGAACGCGATCGTCTACAGCGGTGACGAGCCGCCGAGGATCCACGTCGAGGCAGAGCGGCGACGCGAGACGTGGATCGTCTCGGTCCGGGACGAGGGCATCGGAATCCCTGCAGACGCCCAGGACCGGATCTTCGACGTCTTCGAGCGACTCCACAGCCGCCAGGAGTACGAGGGGACGGGTATCGGGTTGGCACTCTGTCAGCGCATCGTCGAACGCCACGGCGGGGACCTGTGGGTCGATTCGACCCCCGGTGTGGGATCGACGTTCTCGATTTCCCTCCCGGCGAGTGACGAGAACTGAGCCGCCTACAGAGGGTGTTCGATTCGCCATCCAGGGGGCTATACGGATCGGTACAACGGGTTACCGCTAATCGCTCTGCGGGTACGGCGATCACCGGTACCGAACTGTAATGGACCGGTTCACAGTTGCTCGCGCACCCGAGCAGTCACCGCCGCCGCCTCCTCGGACTCGAGGGAGTTGCGTGGCAACGACAGGGACACCTCGTCGTCGGTAAACCGCGGGACGACGTGGACGTGTGCGTGGTCGATCGTCCCGACGAGCGGCCCCGTCGTATGAAAGACGCTGAAGCCATCGGCGTCGAGCGCGGTCTCCAGCGCGGTCGCGACTCGCCGAACGGTTTCGAAGACGGCCCTCGAGGTCTGCTCGTCGACCGTCAACACGCCCTCCTCGTGCGTTCGCGGGATGACGACACTGTGGCCGGTCACTGCCGGCTGCTTGTCGAGAAACGCGATCGTTCGCTCGTCCTTCGAGAGGACGTGTGCCGGCCGGTCGCCGGCCGCGATCTGGCAGAACCGACAATCCTCGCTCATGGGTACACGCTCGTGCGAACGGTCATATAGCTATCTCCGATGGTCACTAGGACTGTCGACCGAGCCCGACGAACTCCACGTTACGCCCGACAGCGGCCCGGTTCAGAGAGGATTCGAGGAGTCCGTGAGTGTCCGATAGATACTGAGATACCGATCCCGAACGGCGGCCGCGTCGTACGATGCGAACCGGTCGTCGTCGGCCCGCCGTTCGAGAGTGCCGGCGTCGAGGATGGCGTCGGCGAGTTCCTCCTCGCTGGTCGTTCGAAAGCCCCGGTCCCATCCCTCGACGAGTTCGTGCGCGCTGGAGTCGGCGTGGTACTCGACGATGCCAACACAGCCTGCGGCCAGCGCCCACAGCATCTCCGTCGGGAAGGCACAGTGGTCGGCGGTCTGGGCGAAGACGTGTGCGCCCCGATAGATCGCCAGGCGCTCCTCGAGCGAGCAGGCCCCGGCGAACGTCACCCGGTCGTCGATCCGGAGGTCGCTCGCGAGCCCTTCGTACGCCTCCCGTTCCGGCCCGTCGCCGACGACCACCGCCCGCCAGTCTCGCGTGCGAAGTTCGGCGAGGGCCAGAAACAGGCTCTCGAGGTTGGCGTCCGAATCGAGTCGCCGGGCGTAGACCACGTCGACCGGCTCGCCCGGCGAGACGCCGTCGATACGGTCGAGGTCGATCGGGTTCGGAACGACCTCGACCGCGCTCCCGTCGACGCCCAGCTCCCTGACCCACGTCCCGACGAGTTCCGACGGGACGACGACCCGGTCGGCCCAGCGTGCCGCTCGCCGGGTCCACCAGTCGTTCGCCACCCCGCCGTCGCCGTACCACTCGAGGACCGTCGGCGCCCGGGCGAGCGCGCCACCCCAGCGCGCCGCCAGCGCCTGTTTCGGCGGCCGAACGCTCGCGTGGACCACGTCGGGACCGATCTTCGCGAGGACGAACGGCACTCGAGCGAGAAACGACGCCCGTGCCTCGAGGCCGGCGGCCGTGCGATGGTAGGTGATTCCGGCCCGTTTGATCGGCGAGCGGTCGCCGTCCCAGAACCCCGCACAGCAGACGTGTACGTCGTGACCTCCCTCGGAGAGTAACTCGAGGATCGTCTGCAGTCGCCGATTCGTCTCCGACTCACGGTGGTGAACCGTTTCGAACGAGACGACGGCGACGCGCATTAGCCGACGCCACGTAGTGGCGGGATAAAAATTCACCTACATTTACGTACCAGTCGGCTCACAGGCGCCGTCGGCCGAGGCGCCTCGCGACGGCTGGACCGGGCAACGGCTGATCAGGTACCCGTCATTTTCCGTACTCGAGGTGCTCGTCCTCTGTCGTCGCGACGATCTGCGTCTCCGCGTCGGCGTCGGTGCCACACTCGAGGGTGAGCTCGCTCTGGTTCACCTCCGCGTCGACGGCGTCTGCGCTCACGGACAGCTCGTAGGAGTCGTCGGGAAGCCCGGCGAGCGTGACGCTCTCGTTCGCTGGAACGCCGGTCGTAAGCGACTGCTTCGAGGTCTCATCCATGCCTGCAGCCGTGGCCTCGACGGACGACTCAGTGTGAAGCTGTGTCGAGACGTCGCTCTGGACCGACATCGCTGTCTGGTCGGTCGTCCAGGTCAGCGTGACGTCGACGGGATCGTCGTACTGATTCTCGTAGACCACCACGTTGGTTTCGTCCTCACAGTCGGCCGTCACCTCGATTCCGTCGTCGTCTTCGGCATCCGCATCCACTGCCCCACCGTCTCCGGCCCCGACGACCAGGGCACCCACCGCGAGCGCGCCGATCCCCACGAGCGCGACGGAGAATATGAGCCAGTGACTGCCAGTCGATACCCCCACCTGCAGCCTCGAGCCAGTTGACCGTTCGTCTCTCATCGGTATCGAACCGCGAGACGGTCCGCCCCCTTTGTTATGGAGAACGGACACGGCCTCGGCCCGGCCTCGAGAGCGATCCGCTCGAGATGGGGCCGGACTCGAGGGAGTATCCGTCTGACTCCGGGCTGGGGTCGGAAATCAACCATTATCGCCCGAACCGGTCCCGGTCGAACCCACCTCGTACGGGTCACAGGACGTCAGCTCCGGCACAACGCGATCCGGGTCGCGGTTGCGCCGGCACATCGGGAGGAGATCCAGATCAGTCGTCGCCGATCGTTAAGAGATCCTGGATGAACGAGTTGAGCTGATCGACGATTCCGTCGTCTCCGTCGGCTTCCTCGCCTGCGTCTTCACCCTGTTCATCGTCCGCGTCGGCGTCCTCGAGCGTCGCTGAATCGTCGTCTTCGGTCTCGTCGTCATCGGTCTCGTCGTCATCTGCATCGTCGTCATCGGCCTCGTCGTCATCGGCCTCGTCGTCATCGGCCTCGTCGTCATCGGCCTCGTTGTCATCAGCCCCATCGTCATCTGCGTCGTCGTCTGCATCGTCGTCATCTGCATCGTCGTCATCGGTCTCGTCGTCGTCTGCATCGTCGTCATCAGCCCCATCGTCATCTGCATCGTCGTCATCAGCCCCATCGTCATCTGCGTCGTCGTCT
>LKMK01000093.1 GCA_001563805.1 Natrialbaceae archaeon B1-Br10_E2g2 | reverse complement strand
GAGCGCGGGCACGTCGTCGAGACCGACGTCGCCGGCCGCTCGTTCGGCTCACAGCTGAACTACGCCGACTCGATCAACGCCGAGACGGTCGTCATCGCCGGCGAGCAAGACCTCGAGAACGACGAAGTGACGATCAAGGACATGGACTCGGGCGAGCAAACCCAGGTTCCCGTCGACGAGTTCCCCGGCGAGCACGACCGACCGACGTTCGACGACCTCACGTAGTCACGGGGTGGTCGGTACCCACGAAATACAGGTACTGTGGTTATTTTCTTACAGGTCCTCACCGGTGGGTATGGTCGAACTTACCGACAGCGTCGTGGTCATCACTGGAGCAGCGTCAGGCATGGGTCGATCGATGGCGCTCGAGTTCGGACACGAGGGTGCCTCGGTCGTCGTGGTCGACGTAGACGAAGACGGCATCGATGACGTCGTCGAGGATATCGACGATGAGGGCGGTGAAGCGATCGGCGTCTACGGCGACGTCACGGACCCGGACAGCGTCGAGGCGGTCGTCGAGCGCGCGGTCGACGAGTACGGGACGATCGACGTCCTGGTCAACAACGCAGGCATCCTCGACGACTACGCACCGATCGGCGAGACCTCGATCGACGACTGGAACGCAGTCATCGGCGTCAACCTCGACGGCGTCTTCATGCTGACGAAGGCGGCCCTGCCGGACCTGCTCGAGGGCGACGACGAAGGCGTCGTCATCAACACCGCCTCGATCGCCGGGAAAGTCGCCGGCGGCGGCGGTGCGGCCTACACGACCTCGAAACACGGCGTCATCGGCTTTACGAAGCAGCTCTCGCACGACTACGGCCCCGAGATCCGGGCGAACGCGATCTGTCCGGGAGCCGTCGAGACGGGGATGACCGAAGCGCTGATCGAGGCCGGCGAGGTCGAACCGATGGTCGCCGACACGCCCGCCGGTCGCCACGCCCAGCCGGAAGAAGTCGCCGCCGTCGCGCTGTTTCTCGCGAGCGACGACGCCTCGTTCGTCCACGGAACCGCCGTCGACGTCGACGGCGGCTGGCTCGTCGACTGACTCCCACACGGCCTCCGAATCGTCGACCCGTCGTCGCTCGCTCGGGCAAGCCGGGACCAGCGTTAATGAGGCCGCTGGTGTACGACGGTCGATGTCCGATACTCGCCCGAACGTCCTGTTCGTCCTCACTGACCAGGAGCGATACGACTACAGCGCGCCCGAAGGACCACCCGTCGAGACGGCAGCGATGGACCGACTCTCGAGCGAGGGGATGCGCTTTTCGCGGGCGTTTACGCCGATCAGCATCTGCTCGAGCGCGCGGGCGTCGTTGCTCACGGGGCAGTTCCCCCACGGCCACGGCATGCTCAACAACTGCCACGAGGCCGACGCGATCCAGCCCGACCTGCCGACCGGGATTCCGACGTTCTCCGAGCGGCTCGATGCGAACGGCTACGACTGTACGTACACCGGCAAGTGGCACGTCGGACGCGACCGGACGCCCGAGGCGTTCGGCTTCTCGTATCTCGGTGGCAGCGACGAACACCACGACGACATCGACGAGGCGTTCCTCGAGTACCGCAAGCGGCGGGGCGTTCCCCTGGGAGCGATCGACCTCGAGGAGGAACTCTACACGGGCGAGGACCCCCGCGACGGCGAGTCCGGAACGTTCGTCGCGGCGACGACGCCGGTCGACGTCGAGGACACCCGTGCGTACTTCCTGGCCCAGCGGACGATCGACGTACTCGAGGCGCACGCCGACGGCGAAACTGACGCTGACGGCGGACGATTCTTCCACCGGGCCGACTTCTACGGCCCACACCACCCCTACGTCGTGCCCGAGCCCTACGCCTCGATGTACGATCCCGCGTCGATCGACCTCCCCGAGAGCTACGCCGAGACGTTCGACGGGAAACCACGCGTTCACGAGAACTACTGTCACTACCGCGGCGTCGCCGACTTCGACCGGGAGTTGTGGGGCGAAGCCATCGCGAAGTACCGCGGCTTCGTCTCCCTGATCGACGACCAGCTCGAGCGGGTGCTCGAGGCCCTCGAGGAGTTCGGGCTGGCCGACGAAACGGTCGTCGTCCACGCCGCCGATCACGGCGACTTCGTCGGCGGCCACCGCCAGTTCAACAAGGGGCCGCTGATGTACGACGACACCTACCACGTCCCGTTGCAGGTACGCTGGCCCGGCGTCGTCGATCCCGGAACGACCTGTGCGGCGCCCGTCCACCTCCACGATCTGGCGGCGACGTTCCTCGAGCTGGCCGACCTTGAGGTTCCGGAGTCGTTCGACGCGCGGAGTCTCGTCCCCCTGCTCGAGTCCGGCGGCGACGCCGTCCCCGAGTCGTGGCCGGACTCCGTGTTCGCCCAGTACCACGGCGACGAGTTCGGCCTCTACAGCCAGCGGATGGTCCGCACGGCTCGGTACAAGTACGTCTACAACGGCCCGGACGTCGACGAACTGTACGACCTCGAGGCCGACCCTGCCGAACTGCAGAACCTGATCGACCACCCCGAGTACACGGCGGTTTGCCGGTCGATGCGCGAGCGACTGATCGCGTGGATGGACGAGACCGACGACCCGAACCGCGGCTGGGTCCCAGACGTACTCGAGCGGGCGTCGGCCGAGGGCGATTGAACGAACGATCGTTGTCGAGGGACGACGGGCGCGAACACCGCCCGGCGAGGAAGGGTGGGTGGCAGTTACGTCGGGAGAGAGTCCAGATTGCGTGACGTTTTGTGGATCGAGACCGTCCACTCGACTGAATGTTCGATCTCACGTTCTCGATCGTCGCGTGGGCGATCCTGCTGGTGTTCTTTTCGGCGACGGTCTTCTGGGTCGCCGAGGTGCTCCTGATCGGACGGGCACGACCCAGTCCCCTGGAGCACGGCCACTCCGAGATTCAGGTACGAATCCTGACGATCGACGCCGAGCGCGTCGTACAGGGGACCGTCGACTCGCTTCCACCCGACGTATCCGACGTCCGTGTGATCGCAGAGCGTGAGATCGAGATCGACGGCGCGACCGTCGACGTCGTTCCATCCGAGTTCGACTGCGAAGCGACGCGCAAAGCCAGAGCGATCGAGTGGGCGCGACGAACCGTCCCGTGTGATTCGACGTTCGTTCTCTATCTGGACGAGGACACCGTCGTCCGTGATCTGCCTGCGTTCCCCGACGCCGACATCGTTCAGCTCTCCGAGCGGCCGGTCCGGAGCGGCTCGTGGTTCACGTACTTCGCCGAGATCTTTCGAATGGGGTTTCAGGTCGAGCAGGCGACGTTCCCCCGGTTCCGGTACCCGCTTTACGCCTGGGGCGGCGGGTTCGCGGTCAAGAAAGAACTGGAGGACGAGCTCACGTGGGACGTCGAGACGGTCACGGAGGATACGAACTTCATCTGGCGGGCGTTCGAGGACCCGGACGTCGAGCTGGCGTTTCTGGACGCTCGATTGATGAACCAGGCCCCGCCGACGATCCGGGAGATGATCCACCAGCGACGACGGTGGATCTCCGGCTCGCTGGCCGATCGCTCGCTGTTGCCGGTCCGCTATCAGGTGCTGGCGGTCGTTCGCAACGTTGCGTGGGGGCTGGTCGCCATCTCGCCGGTCCTGTTCCTCCCGATCCTCGCACCGATTTCGAACGTGATCGCACCGGAGCTCTACCGGGCCGGACTCGCCGTGCAGCTCGTCGGCCTCTACGGATGGACGGTCGTCGGCTACTGGTACTACTGCGAGCGGGTTCGGGTACTCGCCGCGTTGCTCGTCCTCGCTCCGGTCGTCGCGATCGTTCACGCAGCAGGCGCGTTCTGGGCACTCCTCTCACCGACACGGAACTTTCGAGTGACTGAAAAGGTCCCACCGAGGGAGGTCGAAGACGAGTCGCTCGAGGAGGCGATCGAACACACCGGACCGGCTGACCGACCGGAGCTTCGCGTCCGGCCGTGATCCTCCCAGCGGTCACCTGTCGGCGCCGTACTGAACACGGGTCAGAAGCGTACGTTTACGACGACGAACCCACTAGGTCCCACACGATGACTACGAGCACCGAACGGAGGGACCGCTGATGGCCTGGGACGATCCACGCGAGGACCCCGAGACGCTTCGCGAGGAGGCCGCCGAGTACGACGAGATCGTCGCCGCACTCGAGGCGCTCACCGAGGAGGTCCGCGACGAGCCGGTCAAAGGCTCCCGACTCGAGGGACTGTACGACGAGATCACCACGAGCGATCCGGGGATCTGGAACACCGCCACCGCGTTCATCGACGTCGAAGACGGCGAGGCGGTCGTCACCGAGGAGTCGAAACTGGCCCAGGGGAAGTGGGCACCCGAGATCGTCGAGGGCTGTGACGCGATGGTCACCCTCGAGGTCCAGACCGGCCTGATGCCGGACGACTTCAAGTACCTCGTCTCGAAGGAGATAGAGGACGCGATCGACGACTGCCGCGAGGCGGCGGCGAAGGCCAGACAGCGATCCGCGGAGCTCGAGCCGGCGGACGACGAGGACTGATCGTCACTCGAGGACGAGCCGTTCGCGCTCGAACCGGCCGCCGTCCCCGCCGCGATCGTCGGCGTCGGACGCCGCCCGCCAGCGCCACGAGCCGATCTCGAGCGGGTCGAGCGAGACGATCACGTACGAGCGATCGGGCCAGGTCGCCGCGGCGACGTCGGTCTCGCTCGGGTGTGACGGCCCCTGTGGGTGGGAGTGATAAAAACCGACGATCTCCTCGCCGCGGGATTCGAGTCGCTCGAAGACCGCGAGTTGCTCTTCGGGATCGATTCGATACCGCGTCCGCGGCGTTTCGGCGACGTTTTCGGCCGGGTACTGCGAGCGAACGCGACTTCGGTCGGGACCGTATTCGCCGCCGAAGATCCCGCAGACCTCCTGGGGTTGCCCCTCGCGGGCGCGCTCGAGGATCGCGTCGCGGATCGATCGCGGGAGCACCAGGGTCGGCCCGTCGGCCCCGGCGACGCCGGAGTCGGTATCTCTGGTCACGGCGCCGTCGTCGAGCGGTCGGCAGTCTCACGATGTGCCTCGAGCTCGTCGAACGGGACGGCGACGTCCTCGAGCGACGGGAGCTGGGTGTCGAAGTCGTCGAAGGCGTCCGCGTCCGCGATCGGGCCGGTCGTCCGATCGTCGAACAGTGACGGCTGGACGATCGGCGCGAGCGCCTCGAGGGTCTCGACCAGCCTGGGTCCGGGCCGGTTGGAGTAGTGATGGCCGTCCATCGCCCAGACGCGACCCTCACGGACGGCGGTGAGGTCGTCCCACCCCGCACGGTCGGTGAGGTCGGCCCGATTGGCGGCGGTCTGGTCGAGACCGAACCCACAGGGCGCGACGATCACGAGTTCCGGGTCGTACTCGAGGATCGTCTCCCACTCGGGCGGGCGGGATCGCTCGCCGACGGTGGCCAGGCCGTACTCGCCGCCGGCCCACGCGACGAGTTCGGCCGTCCAGTGGCCCGCGATCATCGCGGGGTCGGTCCAGTCGAAGATCGCGACGCGCGGACGCTCCTCGGCTGCGAGGTCGGCGGTTCGGTCGCGGACGCGGTCGATCCGTCCCTCGAGTCGCGTCCGGACCTCGCGGGCGCGGTCCTCGCGGCCGGTCGCCCGGCCGATCCGCTCGAGGTCGTCGAGGACGTCACCGACGCTGTGTGGGTCGGTCGTCAGCACCTCGGGCTCCGTCGAGAGTTCGTCGACCGCCTCGGCGACGACGGCCTCGTCGACCGCACAGACGTCACACATCCCCTGAGTGACGATCAGCTCCGGTTCGAGCTCCTCGAGCGTCTCGATCTCGACGTCGTAGACGCCGTCGTCGGCCGTCTCGAGCACCTGGCTGTCGATCTCCGCGCTCGAGGCGTCGGCGTCGATTCGCGAGCGCGTGACCGACGGCAGAGCGGAGACGGTCGGGGGGTAATCACACTCGTGGGAGACGCCGACCGGCTCGAGGCCGAGTGCAGCGACGGTCTCGGTCGCCGAGGGGAGTGTCGTGACGGTTCGCATGGTCGCCAGTACGAACCCAGCGGTGAAAAACGGGTGCCCACGGTGGTGAGGGAATCGGTGTGTACTCTCGGGAGAGCGAACGCGGCCTCGCTACTCGAGGTCGACGCGACCGCTGGTGGCACTGCGAAGCCGATCCCGGAACGCGTCGGCCTCCTCGAGGGGAACGCGGACGTCGAAGGAGACGTCGGCCTCGTAGGCGGCGTCGAACTCGTGGCCCTCGCTCTCGATGATCCCCCGGACGGTGCCGGAGTCGTCGTACTCGACGGTGACGGCGACGTGTTCCTGTGGCCGCTGCTCGATGACGTCGGCTTCCTCGATCGCGTCCTTGACGGCGCGGGAGTACGCCCGGACCAGCCCGCCGACGCCGAGGTTCGTCCCGCCGTAGTATCGGGTGACGACGACGGCGACGTTCTCGATATCCTGCTGGGTGAGAACGTTCAACGCGGGTTTGCCGGCCGAGCCGGAGGGTTCGCCGTCGTCGCTCGAGTACTCCCGCAGGAGGTCGCCGTCGGCGTCGGCTCGAACCCGGTAGGCAGGGACGTTGTGGGTCGCGTCGGCGTACTCATCGGTGATCCAGTCGACGAACGCCTCGGCCGCCTCGACGGACTCGACGGGCCGGGCGTGGCCGATGAACTCCGAACCCTGGACGACGAACTCGGCGGTGGCGGGCCCAGCAAGCGTACGGAAGCTCCGACTCACGGCCGACCACCGATCGTCGCGCCGTCGTCGCCGTCGTTCATATTCGTGCTACGGGGACGGGGAAAAAGAGCCCATCGGTCGCCTACCAGCGCTCGTTTCTGGCCGTCGACGCTCGGTCGGCCCGATCGTTCGAGACGGGTAGCACTTGCCCGTTCCCGTAGCCTATTTGGTTTCGGCATGCTATCTATGCGCATGGAAGGCGACGCAATCGACCAGGAACTCGCGGACGAACTGGTGTCGATCTGTCGAACGGCCGTCGGAGACGAACTCCGGAGCATCACGTACTTCACCGACGACGACGTCGAACAGCTCTACCTCCGATCCGACCTCGACCAGACCGCCGACCTCGTCGGCTTCGCCGAACACGAACGACTCGGCTTTCACTCCCAGTCGGCCTACCGAAACACCCAGCTCGGCGAGTACGGCGCAACGATCCGGATGTTCGAAAACGGGTATCTCTCGCGGGTGATCCGGGGCGACCACGGCGTCTGGGTGACGACCGACGACATGTCGATGGAGCGGTTCGAGGAGCTGACGACCGCCCTCGAGTCCGTTCTCGGGGACCACGGAGTGATGTCGATCGAGGACTGAGACGGTCCGTCGTGATTCGTACCGGTGATCGCCCGACCGGGCCAGCGATCACTGGAGTTCGATCTTGCGGACGAACTCGAGGTCGCGGATCTCGGTGATCAACGCGCCGGGCAGATCCTGATCGGTCACCAGGTAGAGTTTCGGTTCGTCGGTGAACTCGGGGTCTTCGCTGATCGTCTGGCGGATCGAGACGTCGTGGTCGGCCAGCGTCCCGGTGATTCCCGCGACGATTCCCTTGCGCTCGGCGTCGACGGGCGTGATCGTCAGCACCGTCAGATCGAGGACGGGAGCGAGATCCATCAGGCTCGGCACCTGGGAGATGTTCTGGAAGATGCGGCGTAACTCGTGGTCCTCGAGGATGACGTCCGTCGTCGAGTCGACGACCCGGCGGTCGACGTCGATCTCGCGAGCGATCCCCGTGTTCGGAATTTCGATGCCGCCGGAGACGACCCGGCCGTCGTCGTTGACCGAGAACCCGCGCTCGAGGAGCAGCCGGATCACCGCCTGCTGGCTCGGCGACCCCTCGAACTTCTCCATAATCTCGTCGAACATTCGATACGCTGTACGGGTTCGAGCGTATAAGACCCGGTGGTCGCCGTCGCGACGTGACGGGAGCGGAGCCGTCTGACGGACGTTTTTACCGCTACGGACGCTACCACGGTGTATGCGAGCACTCCGGAGCTGTGACTTCTGTGAGACGGACGCGGTCGGAACGTTCGAAGTCGTCCCGACCGACCTCGAGCCGGACCCACACGAACAGCGACGCGTCGTCCTCTGTGAGGACTGCAAGCGCCGACTGGAGACGATCATCGAGCCGCTGGTGGCCCGTGCCGGTGCGAGCGCCCCCGAACGGGACCATCGACCCCGACGGGCGCTCGAGTCCGCGGGCACCGCCGACGCGTCGTCGGGATCGATCGTTGCCTCCGCCGACGAGTCGACGGAGAAGCGGCCTCGAACCCGGAGCCCGAACGCGTCGGTCTCGGACTCCCGGCCGGAGGGCACGGCCGATTCCGATGCGACGAGCGAGGTCACGTTCGACAGAGACGGTGACGGTGACGGTGCCGAGGCCTCCGAGACGACCGATGGAGCCGAGGAAGCTTCCGAAACGGTCGACGCGGCCGGAGAGCCTCCCGAAACGGTCGACGCGGCCGGAGACACGGCCCGGCCCGCGGCGCGTTCGTCGGCGGGCGGATCGGACGAAACCGGCGGCGAACCGGACGCGACGTCGGCCCCGCCGCGAGCCTACGGGAAGGTCGTCCGACTGCTCCGCAATCGCGAGTTCCCGATGGAACGCGCCGCCGTCGAGGAGCTGGCCGCCGGCGCCTACGACCTCGAGGCCGAGACGGTCGGACGGATCGTCGACGCGGCGCTCGAGAACGGAGAGTTCGAAGAACGCGGCGGCAAGCTCTACCGCTCGTAAACGGCGAGCGTTCGCCTCGAAACGGCTGTACCGTCGGCTCTCGAGCGATCTCAGCCGTCGAGCGTTCCTTTCGTGCTCGGCGCCCCCTCGCGACGCTCGTCGAATCGAGTCGCGTCGTCGAGCGATCGTGCGAGTGCCTTGAACAGCGCCTCGACCTCGTGGTGGGCGTTCTCGCCGTCGACCTCGAGGTGGAGGGTGAGGCCGGCGTTCATCGCGAGCGACTCCGCGAAGTGTCTGGCCATGTCGCTCGTGAACTCGCCGACCGACTCCTGGGAGAAGGTCCCGTCGAAGTAAAACCGCGGACGGCCACTGACGTCGACGACCGCGCCGGCAACGGCCTCGTCGAGGGGAACCCGTCGGTCGGCATAGCGGACGATCCCCGACCGGTCGTCGAGGGCCTCGTCGAGTGCCGTCCCGATCACGATCGCGACGTCCTCGACGGTGTGATGGTCGTCGACCTCGAGATCGCCGTTGCAGGTGAGCTCGAGGTCGAACAGCCCGTGTTCCGCAAGCGCGGTTAGCATGTGATCGAAAAACCCGATACCCGTCTCGACGTCGGCGGTCCCGCTGCCGTCGACTGCGAGTCGACACTCGATGTCCGTCTCGCCCGTCTCCCGCGTGACGGTCGCGGCTCGCTCGCTCATGTCGAGCCGATCGCACCACGGGTACAAGGGGGTTGCGCTCGACGGCTCTCGACGGGAGCTGACGCGTCGGTAGCACCATTTCGACTGTCGAATGACGACAAAATATGGAAACGGCCTCAAAAGACTCTATAAAAGGTCTAAGTCGCGCTAAAATCGTCACGAAAGGTAGTTTGACGGACACTAACCCGATGAAACGGGCCGAAACTGCGCCAATATTCGATCCGTTATATGATGTGTGCAGTGAATGTCGTTATTGAGAAGAGGTGCCCCGATCTATGTCGAACCACTCCCCGCTCTCGAACGAATCAATCGCCCCGTCGAGCCCTGAGACGGAGCGACAGCGCGACGGCCACTCACTCCGCCGGACGGTCAAAGGTCCGGCACAGTTCCTGTCGTTCTGGATCGCTATCGCCCTGCCCTTCGTGCACGTCCCCCTCCTCGCACAGGGCCTCGGCGATCCGAGCGTCACGCTGACGTTTCTGGTGCTGCTCGCGATCAACGCCGTCGCACTCTACGTCGGCCACGGCTACAACCAGCACTGACTCGAGTCGGCCCCTCTCCGCCCTCCGTTCTCTGTTTACAGCCGTCACGGACAGGTCACCCCCCGACTCGAGCGTGCCGGAGTATCGTCGGTTCGAGCGTGAGATCCTCTGGTCGACTCGAGCGTGACGGGGCTGTCGACCGAACACGCCCGACTCGAGGCCACCCACTCCGAACCGATTATTTCCCCGCAGGACACAGGTAGAGACCTCGATGAGGATTCGCGTCGACTGGCGCTCGAGTTGTAGCCTCACCGGCACGGTGCTAAAGTGGCTCGCCGTGCCGCTTACGGTACCACTGGGGCTTGCTCTCCTCGACGGCGACGACCCGATCCCGTTTCTCGTCGCGATCGCCGTCACGGTCGCGGCCGGACTGGCGCTCGAGCGCCTGAGCGACGAGCGCGAGCTCGGTCAGCGCGAGTCGTTTCTGATGGTCGCGGTGACCTGGCTCGGCGTCGCAGCGATCGGCGCGATCCCCTTCCTGCTCGTCGGACTCGCCAGCGGCGGCCAGTCGTCGTTCGCCGGTCCCCTGAACGGCCCGATCAACGCGATGTTCGAGAGCACGAGCGGGCTGACAACGACGGGTGCGACGGTCATGAACGAGTGGGACTTCGCGGAGCAGTCGCGGTCGATCCTCCTGTGGCGGCAACTCCTCCAGTGGCTCGGCGGGCTGGGCATCCTGGTCGTCGCGATCGGCCTGCTCTCACACCTGATGGTCGGTGGGGCACAGCTGATGGAGACCGAAACTCAGACGAAAAACGTCCGAAAGCTCCGACCGCACATCGCCGAGACGGCGCGGCTCATCTGGGGACTGTACGTCGGCCTCACGCTGCTCGGGATCGCCGTCTTCTACGGCCTGCACCTGCTCGGGCTGGCACCGAACATGGATCCGTTCAACGCCGTCTCCCACGCGTTCTCGAGCGTCGCCACGGCTGGCTTCTCCCCCGAACCTGACAGCGCCGGCGCGTTCTCGCCGATCGTCCAGTGGGCGATTATCCCCTTCATGGTGGTCGGTTCGACCAACTTCGTCCTGCTGTACTACCTCGCCCAGGGCAACCTCGAGCGACCGGCCGAGTCCGAAGAGCTCCGATTCTACCTCGGGACGCTCGCCTTCTTTGGGGTCGTCGTCGTCGCCATCCTCGCGTTCGATCCCGAGATCGAG
>LKMK01000092.1 GCA_001563805.1 Natrialbaceae archaeon B1-Br10_E2g2 | reverse complement strand
GACCGTCGGGAAGAGGACGGCGAGCACCATCAGCGCCTTCGCGTCGGCCCCGCCGAAGCCACCGACCCACCAGAACAGGTAGGCGATGGGGACGACGAAGCCCATGCTGATCGCCGCCGGGAGGAGGAACTCGTGGGTCCAGGCGATCCCGCCGGCGCTCCAGGCGAGCCAGCCGTCCCAGGCGAGCAAGACGCCCCCGAGCAGTGCGAGCGGGATCCAGACCCCACTCGAGACGCGCCGGGTCTTGATGTCGCGGACGGCGACCCAGGCGAAGACCGGCAGCGCGACGAGTCGAAGGAGGTCGGGCGTCGACGCGAGCGCGAACGTCACAGGCACCTGTGGGAAGCGTGGTGTCCTTACGTTTTCGGCTGCCGGCGAGGAGAGGGTCCGAGACGAAATTGGGCCGTCGACGAAGCTGATGTAGAACGTGTAGACCGGCGACTCTCGCGGGGTGCGATCAAAAAAGCGTGACCGTGAGCGTCAGTTTAAATGACGCGGTTCTGCAGGTAGTCGAGGTGCTTTGCGTTGTAGACGATCTTGACCTCGTCCGTCTCGGCCGAGCCGATGCAGGTCAGGCGAACGTTCTTCTCGTCGACCTCCTCGTCCGAGAGGATCTGCTGCATGTCCATCTCGATCTCGCCCTCGACGACGATCGCGGCACAGTTCGCACACGCGCCGGCACGGCACGAGAAGGGCCAGTCGTAGCCCTGGGCCTCGGCGGCCTCGAGGATGTACTCGCCCTCGTTGACCTCGAGCGTCCCGTAGTCTTCGTCGTCGAGGCCTTCTTCGGCGGCCTGCTCGAAGACGCCTTCGTCGTAAATGTCCCAGCCGTTGTCGTCCACTACTTCGTAGTTGAGGTATTCTACCGTGGGCATCACCTTGGGGGTTCACGTCCCGTACTGGTATAGCTTGCTGTTCGATCCTCAATTGTTTTTGAATCAGAATCGGCACGTTCCGTGAAAAGAACGTCCGTGTCCGGGATGAGTGGCCACCGTATGCCGGGTAAATGCACAGGTAAGCCGCGCAACGGGACCGCACGCGTACGCCGGCCACCGCAAGGCCGCGCGATAACGGCGACGCGCGAGCACAGGCGACTCAGAAGCCGAAGATCGGGACGAACCGGAAGGTGGCGTATGCACCGATCGTCGCGAGCACGGGCACGAAGTTCTGGATGAGGATGACGCGGGCGGTGGTCGACGGATCGAACAGCTCGGAGGCCTTCGGGATGTCTTCGACCGCCTCCTCGCCGATGGCCGGGGCCTGTTCACCCTCCGCCTCTGCGGTCAGCGCACCGACGGAGACGGCCGTCTGCTCGCGGCCGCGGACCGCGTCCGAGACGGTCGTGGTACGGGTCGCCCGGCCCCAGCCGAGCCCGACGATGCTCATGGTGGCGACGATCACGAGCTGAACCGGGATGCCGATCGCCGACAGTAGCGTCACGATCGTCGCCGAAACCGTCATGACGACGACGGCCGCGGTCAGCGGCAGGTTCGTGATGTCGTTGCCCATCGTCTTGAGCGTCCGGCGAGCGATGGTAAACGCGCCGATCGTGACGGCGACGCCCGCGATGATGACGCCCCACTCCATGTTCGAGAAGGTGGCGAGGACACCGTCCTCGAACTCGAGGGCGCCGCTGCCGACCAGCGGGGCGACGGCGTTCGCGACGTTCGACGCGCCGGAGCTAAAGGCCATGTAACAGCCGATGGCGACGACGATGAGCGAGCCGACGATCTCGCGTCGATCGGTGCCTTCCGCGACGCCCACCTTCGGGATCGTCGAGGAGTTGTCGACGACCCAGAGGTTGGTATTACGGCGGGAGATGGCGACCCACTCGTTGATCGTGGGGTAAAAGTAGCGCCCGACGACGCCGCTGACCCAGAAGGCGACGATCGGTGCGACGACCCACCAGGAGACGATCTCGCCCATCGTCGCCCAGTTGAGCGTGCCCGTCGCCAGTCCGAGGCCCGCGATGGCGCCGACGGCCGTCATCGACGTCGAGGCGGGGACGCCGAAGAGGTTCCCGAAGAAGAGCGCGAACCCGATAAAGAAGAGGATCGCGATACCCGTCTCGAGGGTCAACAGCCCCTCTTCTTCGATGATCCCCTCACCGAGCGTCTCGACGACGGCCGGACCGATGAGCCAGCCCCCAATGAAGAAAAACACCGACATCAATACCGCCGCCCCCAGCGTAGAGAGGACCTGTGCACCGACTGCAGGTCCGAACGAGACTCCCGTCGTCGCGCCGCCGATGTTGTAGCCGACGAACACCGCGACGAGGATACCCACGATAAGTAGTACTTCCGTCACACCAGGTGGTTACGTGATGGCGGCCTAAAAACGCGGCTGTTTTCGGTATCCGAACGCGACCCGTCGTGACGGCGACCACTGGATTGCAGACGGAGCGGTCGAGTTCGAGCACCCTCAGATCGTGATCAACACGGCGCCGACGACCACGAGGACGGCGCCGGCCACGACGCCACGGGTCACCCGCTCGAGGTCGCGCAGGAAGACGGCGGCGAACAGCAGGGTGAAAAACGGGGCGGTCGCGACGAGCGGATCGACGATCGCGATTCGGCCCTCCTCGAGCCCCAGCGCAGCCATCAGCGAGAGCATCGCGACGGTGGTCAGGACGCCGCTGACGACGAAGTAGCGGTAGGACGCCCGCGGCTTCGCGAGGACCTCCCGGCCGCCGACGGTGGCCACGTACGCGGCGAGCGCGACGAAGCCGGCGGCCTCGTTGATCGCGACGGCCTCGAGCGCCGAAATTGGCGTCTCGAGCATGCCGTACCGGCGGGCGACGTTGGCGACGGCGAAGGTGGCCGCGGCCGCGATCGGCCACAGCAGGTCCCGGGGCTGCCAGCCCTCGAGGTCGCCGCCCTGGGAGAAGGTGAGGACGGAGAGGCCGGCGACGAGGATCACGATGCCGAGGCCGGTGACCGTGCCGAGCGGTTCCCCGAGCACGGCGAGTGCGATGGCGGTGGCGAACAGCGGCCGTGTGCTGAGGATCGTGCTGTTGAGACTCGCCCCGACTCTGTCGACGCCGACGAAGATCGTGATCCGCCCGATCGCCGTGCCGACGACGCCGGCGAAGACGAAGACGACGAGCACCTCGAGCGTGAGCCCCGAAAACGCCGAGGAACCGTAGAGGGCCGCGATGGCCGCCCAGTAGATCGCCGAGTCGACGACCACGACGACCAGCGAGGCCTGGACGGAGCCGCCGCCGGCGGCCATCCCGCGCTTGTCGAAGATCGGGGCCAGCCCCCAGAGGACCGCCGGGAGCACGGCGAGCACGACGACCTCGAGCGTCGCGCTCGTCATCGGCCCCCCTCCGCGCGTGGCGTCCGTGCCGTCGCCAGTTCGAACGGACCCATCGTCGACAGTGCGAACGGGCGACGCGTCAACGTTGCGATACCGGCGGTCCGGGAGATCCGACACGCTTTAGCCCTCGGTTAACAACCCGTTACTCGATGCCTTTCTCCGCCGTGCTCGCGTGGCCCGCGGTCGACGGCCTGGCTCGAGCGGCACTCGAGGCGACGACGACGGAGTCGCTCCCGTTCGGGGAGTGGGCGGCCGGACTCGAGCAGAACTGGCTGGTGGTCGCGCTCATCGTCGCCGGCTCGATCCTGCTGGCGCGGCTCGTCCACTGGGTTAGTGGGCGGTATCTCGACGGCGAGCACGCCGAGACGACGTTCGGGCGGGCGGCTCTCGCGGAGATCGACACGCCGGGTGCCATCACCATCGGGCTGTTGGGCGTCTACCTCAGCCTGCTCGTGCTCGACCTCCTCGAGTCGACGCCGGTCGTGGCCGGACTCATCGCGACGGCGCTGATCCTCCTCTGGGCGCGGGCGTCGATCCGGATCGGCCGCCGGTGGATCGAGTTCCTCCAGGCCGGGGAGTCGAACTACGAGTTCGCGCCGATGTTCGCGAACCTCTGGACGATCACCGTCGCCGTCGGTGCCGTCCTGTTGTTGCTCTCAGTCTGGGACGTCCAGCTCACTCCCTTCCTCGCGTCGGCCGGTATACTCGGCATCGTCGTCGGCTTCGCCGCCCAGGACGCGATCAGCAACCTGATCGGCGGCGTCGCGCTCTACTTCGACAACACGTACAAGATCGGCGACGTGATCCGCGTCGACGACGAGATGCGCGGCACCGTCACCGACGTCGGCATCCGCAGTACGACGGTGTTGACCGAGGACAACCTCCTCGTGACGGTGCCCAACGCGGTGTTGAACTCGACGCAGGTGGTCAACGAGAGCGCCCCACAACGGCACATGCGGCTTCGGATTCCGATTACGGCCGCCTACGGAACGGACCACGAACTGGTCGAAGAGCTCGTCCTCGAGGTCTGTGAGGAGTGTCCGCTCGTTCGAGACACGCCCATGCCGAAGCTGCTCTTTCTCGAGTTCGGCGACTCGGCCCTAGTGTTCGAACTCCGCGTGTTCGTCAACCACCCGCTGATCGAAAGACGCGCGATCGACCGGATCAACCGCGGCGTCTACGAGGCGTTCAACGAGGGCGACATTACGATTCCGTTCCCACAGCGCGAGTTGAGTTTCCTCGAGGAGACGGGCCGCGAACACCGCTTCGAGGAACGGCTCGCGGACGACTCGTCCGCGACGGCGGATGCGGAGGCCGCCGGGGAGCCGTCCGAGGTGAGCCCCGACGTCGACGAGTGAAACACAGTCCGCACACACCACAGCACCGAGGTGGCGGGCGTCGACGGCCGCCGTGGGCCCGGGCGACCAAACATGAACTGGTATATTCGGGGGGCGTCAATCCGGCCCCATGACAGTCGTCGCGTTCGACTTCGATGGGACGCTCTCCGATTCGGAAATGACCGTATTGCTCGGCAAACGCCGTGACGTCGCCGACGAGATGGCCGAGATCACCGAGCGAGCGATGAACGACGAGATCGGCTACGCCGAGAGCCTCCGCGAGCGTGCGGCGCTGCTCGAGGGGCTCCCGGCCGAGGAGGCCGACGCCGCCTTCGGCGAGGTCGAACTCCGTCCCGGCGCGGCCGACCTGATCGGGGAACTGAACGACGCCGGCGTGACGACGGCCATCCTCACCGGCGGGTTCGAACGCGGCGTCGCGGCCGCCCTCGAGCGCGAGGGCGCGAGCGTCGACCACATCGTCTCGAACCGCCTGCCCCGAAGCGAAGACGGCAGCGAACTGACCGGCGACGTCGAGGGGCCGCTCATCGAGGGCACCAAAGACGACGCGCTCGAGACCCTGGCGGACGAGGTCGGCGTCGACCTCGAAGAGACCGTCGCGGTCGGCGACGGCGCGAACGACCTGCCGATGCTGAACGTCGCCGGGCGCGCGATCGGCTTCGACCCGAAGCCCGCGGTCGAACCACACTGTGGGGTCGTCGTCACCTCGATGGACGAGGCCCGCGAGGTGCTGATCGACGACGGCGTGCTCGCGCCCGAAGCCTGATCGAAGCGCGCCGACAGTCCGACAGTGCGGTCGGAACGGGCCGCTCGGACGGCCGGTGACTTACTCGAGTTTCTGCAGGCAGGTAGAACAGAACGACGCACACGGGTCGTTAGTCGTCGCACACGCCGCGCACTGCTCGGCAGGGATCGTCTCGGGCTGTGACCGATCGGCTGCGGTCGTCGCGGACTGCGACCCGGACGGCGGTCCGAGGAGGCGTTTCTGTGGGTCGGCGTACGCGTCGACGACGTCGCCCCAGGTGACTGCTGGATCGGTAGCGCCGGCACGGCCGCTCGAGCGAGTCACGAGCGACTGTCGTTGCATGCGACCGAGTCCTCGCCAGAGCCCGAGAAAGAGCACCGACGGGAGGAGACAGAGCAACAGCACTGTTCCGAGGAGTAGGAGGCCCATACGCGTTGTTTCGTCACCCAAGAAATGACCGCCCGCATCCAATTGTTCGCGAGTAATATACGGGACATCGCAGTCGATGACGGAGACGAACGGGTCCGTGGGCGTGAGTCGCGTCGCTGCTCGATTAGAAGTGCTCGCCGACCTCGGGGGCGTACGCCTCGGGAGCAGCGTCGACCACGCGCTCGTCGTGGAGTATCTGGAGGAAGAAGGCGTCCGAGACGTAGCCATCGTCGAACGGGGCGCGGGCGACGACGTCGACGACGACCGGCGAGGCCTCCCCCTCGTTCAGGTGGATCGAGAAGTTGTGGGCGTTGAGCCCCAGCGAGGCGTAGTACGAGAGGACGTTCTCGAGGCCGGCCGCGATGTCGGCGACCACGTCGTCGTCGGGGTCGGGGACGCCGGTCACGTCCGTGACCCCGGCGACGTGCCAGTGGTGGATCGGCGCGAAGGGGGCGAGCCACTCGACAGCCCCCGTCGAGCCGACGTAGCGGTCGCCGTCGCGCTCTTCCTCGAGGAGGGCCTCCCAGTAGGAGCGGCCGTGGTCAGCGTGGAACTCGCGTTCGGCCGCCACGCGACGGCGCGTGTCGTTCGTCCCGTGGTCGTCGACGACCGTCTGGAGGTGCGGGTGGATGACGCTGCTCCCCGAGGAGGGAAGGATGTTCATATTGATCGAGCCGTACGCGGCGGAGTCGTGGGCTCTGACGTCGTGGACGTACTCGAGGGCGTTGGCAATGCCGTCCCGGAGCCGTTCGGCGGGGAACTCGTCTATCGGGACGAAGTGGTCCTCCGTGAGCACGACGACGTTCGAGTGTTTGCCGTACGGGAAGAGGTTCGGGAACGAGGTGGACTCGCCGACGGTATTGCGGTCGGCGTCGACGAAGTCGGGGTACTCGGGCGTCGCCTCCTCGACCGTGTCGGGACAGAAGAAACAGCCCTCGTCGTCGGAGACGTACGCCGAGACGTCCGGCCGGTCCTCCGGCATCGGAAACACCTGCGGGACGACGCGGGTCTGCTGGCCCGTCAACGGGTCCTCACGAAACTCGATCTCGACGGCGTCCTCCTCGAAGTCCGCCATCGGACTGTAAAAGCGTGCCTCGTCGGTGTGTGCGGTGAACTCGATGGCCATGCCTGCCCCTTCGGGGAACTATCGCAAAAACTCTCGGTCGGGTCGGCAGGGGACGACTCCGTCGACCTATCTCGCACTGCGAACCCGACCCGGACTCGAGAAACAGCGGTTCCCTGGATGACCGGAACGTCACGATCAACGGATTGTCACGTCCGCGTACCGATTTTTCGACCGAGAGAGTTATTTACTCTACTTCGAGTAATCTATTCCGATGATGTGGCAAGACCTCGTATTCATGCTCGGAAGCGGCCTCTCGATCGTCTTTCTCGCGCCGACGCTGCGCGACGCGAGCGCTCGAGTGCCCCTCGGGACGAGCCTTCCCTCGATGGCGATCGGGCTCGTCTACGCGACGACGTTCTTCACGCTGGGGATGACGTTCTCCGCTGCCGGCTCGCTCGCCGCCGGCGCGATGTGGGCGCTGATCGCGCTCGTCCGATCGCCCGCGACGCCCACCGTCGTCCGGAACACCGACCTCACGCTGGTGGCACAGGACGCACGCCGGTGGCTGGGCCGGCTCGGCTCCGATCCCGTCCCCGTCGACCAGTACGCTGGCATCGACGGCCACTACGACCGCCACTAACCTCGTTTTTCTCCCCGCGGGTCTCGCGTTCAGCGGCTCGAGACGACCCGCGAACGCCGGCCATCGTGACGTGGTCGCAACGGCGACGGCGTCAGTCCGAAAAGAGACTCGTGTGGACCGGCGCGAACGAGGAGGAATCCTCCTCGTCGTCGGGACCCGTATCGGTGATCGCCCGGCCGGAGAGTCCCTCCCTGAGCAGTTCCGACAGCGGCGGCCCGACGTTCTCGGGTTCGACGAGGAACGCGTCGTGGCCGTGGTCGGACTCGACGACGTGGTGGGCGACGTCGACGTCGGCATCGCGGGCGGCCTCGGCGAGCGACTCGGACTGTTCGACCGTGAAGTGCCAGTCGCCAGAAAACGAGATCAGCAGGAGTTCCCCCTCGAAGGCCGCGAGCGCGTCGGCGTCTCCCTCGTAGCCCGCCGAGAGGTCGAAGTCGTCCATCGCCCGGGTCATGTAGAGGTAGCTGTTCGCGTCGAACCGATCGGTGAACTTGTCGGCCTGGTAGTCGAGGTAGGACTCGACTTCGCGATACGGGAAGAAGGCCGCGGCGGGATCCGGCGGCCCCTCACGAACCGTCTCGCGGCCGGCCGACCGACGGCCGAACTTACGCCCCATCGAGGCCTTCGAGAGGTACATGATGTGACCGATCTGGCGGGCTCGAGCGAGTCCGGCGTCGGGTTCGGGGCCGTCGTAGTAGTGGCCGCCGTTCCAGTTGGGGTCGCTGGTGATCGCCCGGCGGGCGACGGTGTCGAGCGCGAGACACTGCGGGTCGAGTCGAGCGGCGGTGGCGACGGCCGCGGCGCGCTCGACGTCGTCGGGGTAGCGCCGGAGCCAGTCGAGGACGTTCATCCCGCCGACGCTGCCGCCGACGACGGCGTGGAGGCGGCCGACGCCGAGTTCGTCGAGCAACGCCCGCTGGGCGCGCGTCCAGTCGCCGACCGTCACGGGCGGGAAGTCCGTACCGTAGGGCTCGCCCGTCTCGGGGTTCTCGCTCGCCGGCCCCGTCGTGCCGTAACAGGAGCCGGGGACGTTCGCACAGACGACGTAGTACTCGGTCGTGTCGATCGCCTTGCCGGGCCCGACGACGTCGCCCCACCAGGCCCGGGCCTGGCCGGCGGTGTCGTCGCCCGCGTCGGGACGGCGTGCGACGTGGGAACTGCCCGTCAGCGCGTGACAGATCAGGACCGCGTTCTCACCCGTAAACTCGCCGTAGGTCTCGTAGGCCACCTCGAGAGAGGGGATCGACTCGCCCGAGAGAAACTGGAACTCGCCGAGGTCGACGGTATCTTTCGTCGTCATCTCAGTGGGTCACCTCGCTCGGCTCCCGCGTCGCCGTCTCGATCGCCTGCTCCACGTCCGCCAGCACGTCCGCCGGATCCTCGATGCCGACCGACAGCCGGACGAGGTCGTCGCTGACGCCGGCGTCGGCGCGTTCCTCGGCGGTGAGCTGGCCGTGGGTGGTGCTCGCGGGGTGGATAACGAGCGTCTTCGCGTCGCCGATGTTCGCGAGGAACGAGGCGAGGTCGACCGCCTCGCAGAACCGCCTGCCGGCCTCGAAGCTGCCGTGGTCGGTCGAGCCGTCGTCGCCCTCCAGTCCGAACGTGATCACCCCGCCGTAGTCCCCGAGGTACCGGGTGGCGTTCTCGTGGGTGGGGTGTGTCTCGAGCCCCGGGTAGGTGACCCAGGCGACGTCGTCGTGGTCGGCGAGGTAGTCGGCGACGATGGCGGCGTTCTCACAGTGTCTGTCCATCCGAAGCGGGAGCGACTCGAGTCCCTGGAGGGTCTGCCAGGCGTCGAACGGCGACTGCTGGTTGCCGAGACTGCGCAGGGAGCGATAGCGGACGGCGGCGGCGAAGGGGGCCTCGGGGAAGTCCCGCGAGAAGTCGACGTCGGGGTAGGCGTTGTTCTGGCCGGCGATCTCCTCGTAGCCGTGTTCGCCCCAGGGGAACGAGCCGCCGTCGACGAGGACGCCGCCGACGGTCGTCCCCGAGCCGTGGAGCCACTTGGTGGTCGACTCCCAGACGACGTCCGCGCCGTGTTCGAGCGGCCGACAGAGCGCGGGCGTCGCGAACGTGTTGTCGACGATGAGCGGGACGCCGTTGTCGTGGGCGACCGCGGCGAGTCGCTCGAAGTCGGGCGTCACGAGCGACGGGTTGCCGATCGTCTCGACGTGGACGAACGCGGTATCCGAATCGATCGCCGCTTCGTAGGCACCGTACTCGAGCGTGGGGACGAACCGCGCCTCGATGTCCCGGCGGGCGGCCGTCTTCGAGAGGTAGGCGGTGGTCCCGCCGTAGGTGTCGGTCGAACAGACCACGTTCTCGCCCGCCTTCGCGAGGACGAGCGTCGCGGCGTCGAGCGCCGCCAGCCCGCTGGCCGTCGCGACCGCGTCCGTCCCCCCCTCGAGCGACGCCAGTCGCTTCTCGAGCGTCCGGACCGTGGGGTTCGCGATGCGCGAGTACATGTAGCCCTCCTCCTCGAGGGCGTACCGGCGGGCGGCCGTGTCGGCGTCCTCGAAGACGTAGGAGGTGGTCTGATAGAGCGGCGGGGCCATCGCCCCGGTCTCCGGGTCGGGGCGCTGTCCGGCGTGGACGCTTCGTGTCCCGAAGCCGGGACGTGACGAATCGGCGTCGGTCCCGTCGCTCGCGTCGTCGCTCATGTTTAGTATGCATACTACGCCACGTTCATATGCGTCTCAGTAACGGCAAAAACCGCATATTTTGCCACACATTCGCAGCCACGGTCAGGAGGCGGCCGGCAGCTCGACCGGGGTGGATAGAATCGCTACGCTGAAACGACCGGTCGACAATCCTCGAGCGTGTCGCGCTCTCCACCGACCGTCGGCGCGCGTGCCGTCCTCGCGAGCGGCGTCGTCCTCGGCATCGCGATGGCCGCGAGCATGGCGCTCGAGCGCTCGCACATGCTCGCGGCGAACTTCGAGGTCTACCGGGTGGCCGCCGAAGCGACCCTCGCCGGCGAGGACTTCTACGCCGTCGCCCCCGACCGGTTCCCCGACTTTTACTACCTCTATCCCCCGATCACGGTCCTCGCCTTCCTCCCGTTCGCGGCCGTCGGCCTCTGGACGGGCTTTCTCGTCCACACGCTCCTCGAGGTCGGCGTCGGCCTCGCACTCGCCTGGGTGATCGTCCGCTGGATCGAACGCTCCCGCCCGCTCGAACGCGTCGACCACGCGCTGATCGCGGCGTTCGTCGTCGGTTCGATCCACACCGTCCCCTCGCTCGTCTACGGCCAGGTGAACCTCCGAATGGCGCTGCTCGTTGGCCTCGGACTGTGGCTGCTCGAGCGATCGTTCGCCGACGACTCGTCGCCGCTCGGCTCGTCCGACGGGTCGCGCGAACGCCTCGAGATCCTCGCCGGCGTCGCGCTCGCCGGCGCGGCGTTGCTCAAGGTCTTTCCCGCCGCGATCGGACTCTGGCTACTCCGACTGCGCGCCTGGCGAGCCGTCGCCGGGGCGCTCGCGACCGGACTCGGCGGACTCGCCCTCGGCGCGGCCCTGTTCGGTCTCGAGCCCACGCGGGCGTTCTTCCTCGAGGTGCTTCTCGGTCGAACCGAGGCCGACGCCTTCGCCGGCGGGCTCGAGCCGACGGCGACCTACGTGACCGTCAGGCGGCCGCTG
>LKMK01000091.1 GCA_001563805.1 Natrialbaceae archaeon B1-Br10_E2g2 | reverse complement strand
TGTCATAGTGGTTGAAACAGATACAGTTTACTCGAGGTAGTCGATAGACAGAATCGGTCCGGGTTCGTCCGCCGGTCAGAACCCGTCCAGTCGTGTCTGTCCGCTCCCGCCCTCGCCGACGCCGGCCAGGTCGGCGGCTCGCTCGAGCGTCGACGTGAACGTCTCCTCCTGGCTGCGGTCGTACAGCGTCGCGGCGGGGTGGACACAGATCAGCAGTCGCCGGGGCTCGCCGCCAATGCGGACGTCCTCGAGCGTCCCAGCTTCGTTCGTCACCGCGACCGATCGCTCGAGGAGGTGCTCGCTGGGGACTTTCCCGAGCGTGACGATCACCTCGGGGTCCAGTCGGTCGATTTCGGTCCCGAGGTAGCCCCGACAGTGCTCGAGCTCGTCGGTCGTCGGGTCGCGGTTTTCGGGCGGGCGACAGCGAACGCAGTTGGTGATCCGGACGTCCGCGCGGGCGAGGCCGACGTCCCGAAGCCCGTCGTCGAGCACCGAACCGCTGCGGCCGACGAACGGCTCGCCCTCGGCGTCCTCGTTCGCGCCGGGGCCCTCGCCGACGAACAGCAGATCCGCGTCCTCGGGACCGATTCCGTTGACGATCCGACTCCGGGAGTCGACCAGCGCCGGACAGCGCGTACACGCCGTCACACAGAGGTCCTCCATCTCGCTCATACCGGTGGGTCAGGTGGGACGGTACTACCTCTTTCGGGTCGCTATCGGAGCCGTCGGGGGACGGTCCACGTTCCAGCGCGCGAGGAAAGCGCGGTTCGGAGCGAAAGCGAGCGAGCACCGCGGCTCATTCGAGCGCCCGCACGTACGAATCGCCGGCTCGAGCCGCCACGCGGGCCACCCGGACGGGCTCCGGACGGCCGCCCGCGGGGGTGAACGTCCGGACGACGTCGGCGGCCTCGGCGGCGTCACAGCCGAGGTGTCTGACGTAGACCGTCTCGTCGTTGACCGACAGTTCGTGCCTCGGGGGTAACGCGTGGTAGATCTCGAGGCGTCGCTCGAGGGCGTCGCCGGAAAAAGCCTCGCGCAGGGCCGGCTCGAGACCGGAACTCGTCTCGAAGGTGACCGCGAGCACCGGTCGGTCCACGGCCGCGTGAACGCTCGAGAGTGCGAGCAGGTTGTACCAGGCGGGTGCGACGGTCCCCACCAGAACGTAGCGGACGTCGGGCCGGGCGAGTTCGTCGGCGAGCGACCCGACGGCGTCGGTCGCGTCGGTCCCGCCGACGGTACACGACCCGTAGGCGAGCCCGTCGAGGACGCCGTCGGCACGGACGACCGCTCCCGCGAGCGTGCTCCGATCTGCGTCGTCACCGTACGACTCGGCGATCCCGAGCGCCCGCACCCCCGACTTCATCAGGGGTCGTCTTTGATCTCCTTGAGCCGATCGAGGAGTTCGTCGCTCGAGGCCCCGTTTTCGAACTCGATCGTCCCGTCGTGGGTGTTCTCGCTGGATTGTACCGCGTCTTCCTCGTCAAAATCAGCGTCGACGTCCTGTTGTTCGGATTCGTCGTAGCTGCCGAATCCCATGTGCGTAGAGGTACGGGGTACCGAGTGAAAAATTCCGCGGTCGTGGGGAACGGTATCAGCCCGCACCCTGCAGGTGCCGGGACGGGAGACGACCGGCCGCCGACGCTGGCGTGTCGGCCGCGAGGGCGCCACCGTTTTTATCTCGGCCCCCGAGTGTCGGCGTATGGACATCCACCACGTCACCGAGGACGCGGAGACGTTCACCTGCAACGCCTACCTCGCGGTCGGCGAGGAGACGACGCTCGTCGACGCGGGCGGGTGGGGCGGCGTGGTCGACGCGGTTCGCGAGCACACGAACGACATCGACGCGGTCGTGATGACCCACCAGCACGGCGATCACGTCGCCCAGCTCGAGGCCGTCGTCGAGGCCTTCGACCCCGACGTCTACGCCTACGCCGACCACCCGACGCGTACCCACGCGATCGAGGACGGCGACACCGTCCGGATCGGCGACGAGTCCTTCGACGTGGTCTACACGCCCGGCCACGCGGACGACCACGTCTCGTTCGTCTCCGAGACGACCCTCTTTTCGGGCGACGTCGTCGTCCACAACGACGGCGCGTTCGACTACGGCAGCTTCGGCCGCACCGACATGGCCGGCCAGTCAAGAGAGCGCCTCATCGAGAGTATCGAGACCCTCCTCGAGCGCCTGCCCGACGGCGTCGAACACCTGTACGCGGGCCACGGCGACGTCTTCCACGGGGACGTCCGCGACGTCGTGGAGACGGCACTCGAGCGCGCGGCGAAACGCGAGCCGAAGTATCCGGACGAGTAGGGAGACCGCGAACGAGCGACGCGAGTGAGCGGCTTTTTGGTCCAGATTTTTCGAGGAGTGGTTCGCGACCGGCGGGAGCGAACCCGACGAGAAAAAGGTGGGTGCGCGACGGCACTCGAGCGCGCGGCGAAACGCGAGCCGAAGTATCCGGACGAGTAGGGAGACCGCGAACGAGCGACGCGAGTGAGCGACTCTTCGATCCGGAGACGTATCCGATCGGCCAGCGGTCACTGGAGCGAGTTCGGGGGACGAGAGTGGCGACCGCGCACGCTCTCCGCCCGACGGTCTCAGTCGTCGCCCGTGATCGCTGCGGAGTCGCTGGCGACGGTTCGCGAACGGTCGAGCCAGCCGTCGATGTTCTCGGCGACGTAGTCTTTCCCACCCCAGCCGAAGGCAATTCCGACCGCGAGTGCGACTGCGAGGCCAACAGCGTAGGCGAACGCCTGTGCGAACGTATGGAGGATGGTAACGTCGACGCCCATCGTGTCGAGGCCGATAACGAGCACGACGAAATACAGGAACGCTTTGGTTGCGCCAGCCAGAAGCAGTGTGGACTCCAGCCGGTCAACCACTGGTGACTGGCTGACTTGCTCAGTTGCCCAGTTTGCCAGGAAGAAGCCGACGAACAGGACGATGATGCCGAGGAGGATCGGCGGAACGTACGAGAGGAGATCGTGAGCCCAGGTCGAGACGAACCAGCTCGTCGTCGTTCCCGTTCGCATCGCGACCCACTCCACGGCGGCGAAGACGGCGACCGCCACGACGTAGTAGTTCAGCAGCACACCGAACGACCTCGAGACGGCCCCAGAGCCGCTGGGGAAGAAGGCACCGAACGGCGTCTCGCGAACCGTCTCGTCGAGCTCCACACGGCGACCGAGGTCTGAAATAATTGGCTGAAGTTTTCGACCGGCGACGACGCCGACGTAGACGATGATAGCGGCGGCGATCAGCGTCGGGACGAGGTCGACGAAATCGACGACGTGGCCTTGCAGAGTCGTTCTGATTGCATTGGCAAGCAACGGTTGCATAATTGAACAGTTTGGCCGGACACAATATAGTTTTTGCGCGTTATTTTTACCGTAATAACTACTGAGCTACACGCCGATAAGAGGTCGCAGCCGAAGAGCAGTCGCTGAGGAGAATAGACGGAGAAAACGGATCGATGGTGAAGTGGGTCCGTCGATCAGGCCGCGCGCTTCTCTTTGGCCTTGGGTCGGAGGTTCTTGTAGCCGCACTTGCGGCAGCTCTTGGCATCTTTCGAGTTGCGGGCGTTACAGCGCATGCAGATCATCTTCTCGAGCGTGCGTTTTTCGGCGGCGTCGAAGCTTGGCATGTCGCTCCGTTGGCCCGTGGGACATATAACCGCTGTGATCCGGGTGTCGGGCCGCGGTCGACGTCGCGGGCCGGTCATACTGTCGGACAGAAGTCACTGAAGAGCATTCGCCGGACGGACGCGGCGAATTCTCACAATAGTTCTGTCCGACAGTATCACTCGTCGGCGAGATAGTCCTCCTGGACGGCGACGACCGCGCTCGAGTCGGCACACTCGCTGTAGCGGCGCAGTGGCTCCTCGTTAAGTGTCAGAAAGGTCTCGCCCCACCGGAACGGCTCGAGCAGTTCCGCGGCCAGGTCGTCCTCGCCGAAGATCCGACAGGCACCCGCCAGCGCCTCGACGGTCGTCAGCCGGAACGGCCGGCCGTAGTTGACCGGATTGGCGGCGACCAGAAACGGCAGCGCCCGGTGGACGCCGCGCATTCGGAAGGAGGCGGCCTCGGCGGACTCCCACGAGCAGTCGAGGGCGACCAGCGTCTCGAGGCCCTCTGCGGCGTCGGCCGGCGAGAGCGCCTGCTCGGCGTGAGGGTTGAGCACGACCCCGTAGGGAACCTGCGACATCGACCGGTAGAGCGTCGCCTTATCGAACTGCTCGAGGCGACGGGCGGTGCACTTGTCGGGATCGTCGTCCCCCTCGTAGTAGACGTGACACTCCACGCGGGAGGCTACGGACCGTCCGGGCAAAAACTCGCGGAATCGACTGCCACGCTTTTCCCCTTGGCGTCGAAACCCCGAGCCATGGAGGCGGCCGACACCGTTCGACGGTACTACGACGCGCTCGACGACCACGACTACGGGACGCTCGAGTCGCTACTCGCCCCCGAGTTCGTCCAGCGCCGTCCGGACCGCACGTTCGAGGACCGCGCGGCGTTCGTCGCGTTCATGCGCGACGAGCGGCCGAACCCCGACACGACTCACGAAGTCGAGGCGGTGGTCGCCGAGGGTGACCGCGTCGCGGCACGCGGGCGCGTACTCGACTCGGGGACCGAACTGTTCGCGTTCGCCGACTTCTTTACCCTCGAGGAGGGACGGATCGTCCGGCTCGAGACGTACGCGCGGTGAGCCGGACTGCCTACGGACAGAAGTACACCCAGTACGTGTGCTCGCTCGAGCACGTCACCGTCGTATGGTCGCCGAACGCGGCGACGTACGGTCTGACGGTTACCTCGACGTCCTCGTCGGGGATTTGGACGGTCGTTCGTTCGGAACAGTGTGGGCACGCGACGTCTCGGCTCGCTTGCAGTTGCACGCGGATCACCTCGGTAACACACGACACGGTAGAGCAAAACCCCTTTTCAGGAAATCTGACCGGACGAGGAACGAAGCAGTGCCGGTGGCGCCACTGTGGCTTTCTACGCCGTGGCTACCGACCCAGGTGTCGATCCCAGCGTACGTCGAGCACGTCGGCCCCGCCTACGCCGAGCAGTTGTTCGGCCCCAACTCGAGTTCGACGCGCTCCTCGGGTGCTTTCGAGTCGACGCCACGGTTCAGGTCGATGATCGCCTCGTAGTTCGCCGGCTTCTCGCCGGCCTCGGCGAGCCGGTCGACGAACGCTTCTTCCTCGAGTTGTAGGGCGTCCATTTCGGTTCGAGCCGCACGGATCGTCGTCGTGATCGGCTCGCCGGGAGCGCCGTGTTCGAACGCGCCGTCGGCGCTAACCGCGACGTGGCCCGGCAGGACGACGACGTTTTCGGGCATCGCCAGGATCGTCCGGTGGAGCGTCTCGTAGAGCAGTCGCGCGCCGGTCTCGCCCTCTCTCGCGGCTTCGCCGCTCGAGTGCTCCGAGGCGCGTTGCGCCTCGCTGTCCTCGCTGAACTCGAGTTCCGTGCGCCCTGTCGAGCCGGCGTGGAGCGTGTCGGCGGTGAGCAGCGCCCGATCGTCAACGAGCAGCGAGAGCATGTCGCTCGTGTGACCGGGCGTGTAGAGCGCCTTCAGTTCGCGCTCGCCGACCTCGAGCACCTCGTTCCGGCCCAGTGGGGTGAACGCGACCTGCACGTCGCGGCCGGCCGCGTGCTCGCCGAGGTAGTACGGTACCTCGAGGACGTCGGCGAGTTCGCGACCGCCGGAGACGTGGTCGGCGTGGACGTGAGTGTCGATCACGCCGGTGATGGTGAGGCCCGCTTCCTCGGCTGCGACCTCGAACTCCTCGAGGTCTGCGGTGGGATCGACGACGATGGCCTCGCCCGTCGCCTCACAGCCGACGACGTAGCCGAGACAGCCCTTCGCCCGGCGCTGGACCTGGACGACGACGAGTCCGTCGCCGACGTCCACCTCGACGGCCTCGTAGACGCCGCTCCAGGCTTTCATCCCGCCGTCGACGGCCTGGATCTCGTACTCGTCCGTGGCCGAGGCGAGTTGCGTCGCGAGGGTTCCCGAGGAGATGCCCTTCGCGCAGATCGTGACCACGCGCGCCGTGTCGCCGACGGTCTCGCGCAACTCCTCGAGTCGGCCGTCGAGTGCTTCGTCGGGCCCGAACGGGAAGTGAATCGCCCCCGGGACGTGCCAGGACTCGAAACTATCCGCCGGCCGAGTGTCGACGAGTGCGAACGATTCGTCGCCGTCGACGAGTTCCGCGAGCCGATCGGCCGTAAGTGTGGTGACCATACGTGAGCTAAGACGCCCGAACTGTAAGTGTGATCTGATGTCGCGGTCGGACGACCCCCGGGTTGGGTATCGACTGTTCGAACGTCCAGAGAGAGCCGGTCCGCTGTAGAATCCGGAGAGTTTATCACATATTTTCTTGATCTGTGGGAACTCTCTGCCCGGTTGAAGAGTACGGACGAGAAACGGCTACGTGTAAGAGGTGACCCACAATGGCAGCTACTCCGGCAAACCGGTTGGAAAGTCGATTCGGTGGGGTGACGCTCGAGGGTGAACCACACGCGTTGAGCGCGTGGTTCGTCGTCGGACTGCGGCTCACGATGGGGCTCGCGTTCCTCGGCGCCGGCCTCGGAAAGCTCACGGTGTTCGCGGGCGAACCGTTCGACGCGGCGGGCTACCTGATGGGCTCCGAAGGGCCGGTTGCGGGCATCTACGCCGCGATGGCCGCGAACCCGGCGTTTATGGACGTCGTCAACGTCGTCGTGCCCGCCACCCAGATCCTGATCGGACTCGCACTGGTCGCCGGTGCGTTCGTCCGACTGGCTGCCCTGGGCGGGGCGATGCAGATGGCGATGTTCTACCTCGGTAGCTGGGACGTCGGCGGGCCGCTCGGCTTCGTCAACAGCGACCTCGTCTACCTGATCGTCTTCCTGGCGATCGGGGCCTTCGGTGCGGGACGCATCCTCGGCCTCGACCGCTACATCGAGCAGTTGCAGGTCGGCGGTGAAGCGCTGATCGAGCGCTACCCCAAGCTCAGATACGTCCTCGGCTGATCGAGGGCGTCTTCGGTGCGATTCAGCGGATTCTCCGTTCTCACCGTTCGCGGTCGTGGCTCCTGTCCCGAGTGTCACCTCCAGTGGGGAGGCCAGCGACCTGTACGAACTGCTCGTGAGTCGAACGAACACCCGGCATGGAGCCGTGCCGGCACACCCACGGTCCGGCCGACGGGGACGCCGGTACCGACAACCGGCGACCGTTCGCCGCCGCCCGTCGTATCATATCGTGTGATAGATCACACCGGTTAACTGACCCGGCGAGGACACCCATGTATGAGCCTCTCCGATGCGGTCGCCGCCGTCGTCGCCGTCTTCCGGCGCCGGCCGGCCGACCTGCTCCCGCTGTACTTACTCGGTGCGGCCATCCCCGCCGTCGTCCGTGTCCTCCCCTTCCTCGCAGTGCTCGTCGGCTACGCCTACCTCGAGACGACCGGCCGGCTCGAGGCCGCCCAGACGGCGGTCGTCGACCTCGAGACGGACGTCCCCGACCCCGAAGCCGATCCCGAGGCGTTCGAGACGTGGCTGCTCGAGGTCGGTGAGGCGCTCGAGCCGGTGGCGACGCCCGGGCTGGCGGCGCTCGTCGTCGTGACCATCGTCCTGTCCCTCGTCGCGTTCGTCGTCCTCACCGCGTACGTCTCGGCCGGCCAGCTCGCGACCTGTGACGCTCGGCTGCGATCCGAGCGCGGACTGGTCGCCGGGATCGACGGCGTCAAACGGTACGGAGCGACGTTCCTCGGATTGTACGTCCTCGAGGTGGTCCTGTGGATCGCCGTGGCGCTCCTGATCGGCCTCCCGACGGGGCTGATCGCGTTCGCAATCGGGCTCGTCGAACCGCTGCTGGCCATCCCCGTGGCCCTCCTGGGGATGCTCGCGTTCGTCGCCGCGATCGCCGTCGTCAGGGCGCTGTTCGCACTCGCACCGGTGGCGGTCGTCGTCGACGGCGTCGGCGTCTTCGGCTCGCTCCCGCGGGCCGTCGGCTTCGTCCGTGCGCGTCCGGTCGACGCGGCGTTTTACTACGCGATCTCGGTCGGTCTGTTGCTCGCGACGTCGGTCGTCTCGAGCATCCTGGTGCTGTTCGAGGTCGTGATGACCGTCTCGCTCGCCTCCGTCTTCGTCGTGTTGCCCGCGCTCGATCTCCTGAAGACGGCACTGTACGACCGCTACCGTGGCCGACTTCGACCGCCAAAGATGCCGGAGCGGTCCCTGCGAACCCAGCTCCGGACCGGCGTCCGTCGCGGCTGGGACGATATGACCGCGTTCGTCCGCGGGACGGTCGGCATCCACCTGCTCGTGGTCGGCCTCGGCGTCGGCTCGTTCGTCGGCGGCTGGCTGGTCGTCGACCCGTACGTCGACGTCCTCCCGGAAGCAGCGATCTCGACCCGCCTCGAGGGGCACATCCCGCCCACCGCAGCCCTCGAGTTCTTCGGGAACAACTGGCTCGTCGCGATCACGACCGCCTACGCCGGCGTCGCGCTCGTGATCCCCGCGCTCGCGTCGCTCGTGTTCAACGGCGTCTTCATCGGCGTCACCGCCCGTCTCGAGGCCGAGCCGCTCGAGTTGCTGGCGTTCGTGATTCCCCACGGCATCTTCGAGATCCCGGCGATCTTCGTCGCGAGCGCACTCGGGATCTGGCTCGGCGTCGTCGGCTGGCGCGCACACAGCGGCCGAATCGACCGCGAAGCGTTCGCCGACGCGCTCGAGCGATCCTTCTGGGTGCTCGTCGGGGTCGGTATCCTGCTGGCGATCGCTGGCTTCGTCGAGGGCTTCATCAGTCCGTACTACTGGCGGCCGTTCCTCTGAGGGCGGGGTCGGAGGCAGGCGACTCGAGATCTGACCGCGACGACCACGGTCAGCCGGATTCTGCCGACGGACGATACCGACGGCTCACGACCTTCCAGCGCCCGCGGCTGAACAGCCAGTAGTTGATGCCGCCGGGGACGAACGCCTCGAGGAGAAGCGCGAGATAGAGCGCGGCGACCCCGAGCGGCGTGACGAGGCCAAGTGTGGCCACCGGGAGGGCGAAGACGTACCGGCCGACCAGCGAGGCGACGAACGGCAGGCGGGTGTCGCCGGCGCCCAGGAGCGCACCCGTCGCGGCGCCGTCGATGCCGAAGCCGACGGCGCTGATCGCGGCGACGGCGACGAACGTGCCGGCCTGGGCGACGTGGGCCGGCTCGGTCACGAACAGGCTCGCGATCGGGTCGGCGAACGCGACGACCAGCAGCGCCAGCCCCACGTAGACGACCGTCGAGAGTCGCAGGATCGCCGCGCCGTAGGCGCCGGCTTCCGCCTCGTCGTTCGCACCCAGGTGCTGGCCGACGAGCGAACTCGCGGCCAGCGAGAGCCCCCAGTTGACGCTGTTAATCAGGCTGCGGACCCGACGACCGACCTCGAGGGCGGTGACGACGACCGGACCGAACGTCGCGGCGATCCACAGCAGCGGGAAGACGACGAGCCCCCCGGCGAGCCGACGGCCGATCTCCGGCGTCGAGATCTCGATCACCTGCCGGAAGAGCGTCGGCTCGAGACGGAGGCCCGCCCGGGTGATCGGGACGGGGCTGGGCTCCATCCCCAGTCGGCCGTACGAGCGACCGACCATCCCCCACGCCAGGACGAGCGTGACGACGCCCGTCGAGACGCTCGTCCCGATGGCCGCCCCGGCGACGCCCATCCCGGCGCCGAAGATGAGGACGGCGCTGAAGACGATATTGAGGACGGCGCCGCCGGCCCGAGCGACCATCTCGGTGAACGTGTCGCCGACGCCGGTGTAGGTTCGGCTGGCGATCAGGTTGAGCAACTCGAACAGCACCGCCGGCGCGACGTAGACGAGGTAGGTGACGCCGTGGGCGAGCGCCTCGTCGGCGGCGTCGCCACCCTCGAGTGCCCCGGGGCCGAGCGCGAAGAAGCCGATCAGCGAGTCGGCAAACAGGAGGAACGTGGCCATCAGCGGAACCCCGAACGCGATCGCCAGCAGGACGCTCTGGGTGACGACCAGCGAGGCGCGCTCGCTCTCTGCGCCGCCGTAGTTCTGCGAGACGAGCGAGACGGTCCCGCCGGCCAGCCCGAGACCGATCATCACCACGATCTCCCAGTAGGCGAGCGCGAACGCCAGCCCGGCCGTCCCCGCCGTGCCGACGGCGATCCCGACCATCGCGAGGTCGGCCGTCTGTTTGGACATGATCGCGAAGCCGGTGACGATCCGGGGCCACGCGAGGTTCGCCGTCGGGTGAAACCGCTCGGCGTCGATGATCCCCAGTCGCTCGAGGCCGCTCGCGACGGACTCGAGAATGGGCGCTGGCCGACCTGGCATCTACCGACGGTTACGGCAGCGACGCCTTCCGTCTATCGACTGCGGCTGCAGCCTGTGACGACTATGCGGCGGTCGCTACGGCCGAAGCCTCGAGAGCATCGCCCGGAGGTGAGTCGGCGAGACGAGCGAGGTCGGTCGGTCCATGTGGACGCCGATCTCGCCCGAGAGCGTCGAGAGGCCGACGCGCTGGATCGGTTCAGGAAGCGAGTACGCCCGCCGGAGCAGGTGGCCGAGGCGCTGCTCGCGTTCCAGGTCGTCTCGCCAGGCGCGCTCGTAGGCGGCGAGCGTCGACGGTCGGTCGGGGTCGATCTCGCGGGTCGCGTGGTCTGCGGCCGTCATGCCGTAACAGATACCACCGCCGGTGAAGGGTTTGGTCTGGGCCGCCGCGTCGCCGACGAGGAAGGCCCGCCGCGACGTCACGCGCTCGGGTGGGCCGATGGGAATCGCCCCCGAACAGCGGTGGGCGACGTCGATCTCGTAGCCGTCGATCAGCTCCTCGAAGTGTCTGGTCACCTGCACGCCCGGCGGCGCAGCGAGCCCGTACTCGACGCCGGCGTCGCCCCGCGGGATCCGCCAGGCGAAGAACGTCGGCGCGGTGAGGTGGACGTCGACGAAGTCCTGGTGGTCCTCCTCGTCGGAGAACGCGAGCACACCGTGGAGCAACTCGTCGGGCCCTGGAAGGTCGAGTTCGTCCCGGACGCGAGAGCGTGGGCCGTCACAGCCGGCGACCAGTTTCGCCTCGAACGTCTCCGTGCCGTCGGGACCGTTCGCGACGACCTCGACGCGATCGTGGTACTCGCTGACCGACGTGACGATGTGACCCTCGCGGACGTCTGCACCCGCCTCGCGCGCGAGATCCGCGAGGTGTCGATCGAGGCCGACCCGATCGATGACGTTCGAGGCGACCTCGCGCTTGTAGAAGGGGTAGGCGTCGCTGTGGGGGCCGCCGACGTGGAACCGGGCCCCGTAGATCTCGTTTTGAAACAGCTCCTCCC
>LKMK01000090.1 GCA_001563805.1 Natrialbaceae archaeon B1-Br10_E2g2 | reverse complement strand
CGTCGGTTCGGGCCTCGAACCCTTCCGTGGGCTGGGGCTCGAACTCTCCCGTGGGCTGGGGCTCGAACCATACCGTCGGTCGGGGCCCGATCGGAGCCGACCCGTCGACCCTCAGAGCTCCGACTGTGAACTTTCGGGCCGACGCTCGCGCTGGAGCGCCGTCCGGGTATCCGGCGAGAGCCCGACAAGGTGACACAGCGGGTTGCCCGGGTAGACGACCGGGTTCTCGAGGACGCCGACGATCAGGCCGGTAAACGGCGCGTCGACGGTGACGACCTCGTCTTCTTCCTTGAACGGGTTCGTGATCGTACAGATCACCTCGCCCTCCTCGACGAGCGCGCCGCGGCCGCGTTTCATGTCGACGATGCCGCCGGCGTCGGCACGGAGCCACGTCTTCTCGTCGTCGTCGTCGATGATCGTCCGCCAACCGGGCCAGTGAACCGACGAGTCGGGGTGACAGCCGAACTCGGCGAGGGCGCTCGCGACGCCCGTCAGCGCGCGGTCGATGAGTTTTCGCTGGAAGCGGTGTGCTTCTCCCATCTCGACCGTGATTGTCGGAACGCCAGCGTCGGTCGCCTCGCGACGGAGGGTTCCGGACGGTCCCTGGCCGGCGATGACGACGTTCGAACTGAACGACTTGGCCAGGCGGTCGACCGTCGGATCGTCCACGTTCGCCCGGACGTGGAGCATGTTGGTCCGGCCACGCGTCGAGGTGTGAAAGTCGATACCCAGGTCACAGGGTTCGATGAAGTTCGTGAAGATGCGGTGGGCCATCCGTCTCGCACTCGTCGATCCTTCCCGGCCCGGAAACGACCGGTTCAGGTCCCGGTCGTAGATCGGCAGGTACCGTTCCTGGGCGAGAAAGCCGGGGACGTTCATCACGGGCAGACAGACCAGCGTCCCGTGAAGCCGGGAGTGATCCCAGTCGTGGGCTACCTCACGGACGACTTCGATGCCGTTGAGTTCGTCCCCGTGGGCCGCCGCGGAGAGAAACACCGTCGGACCCGGATACGCCCCGTTGACGACGGTGACTGGTATTCTGACGGGATCTCCGAGGTACGTTTCGCTGATCCCATAGCGGATGTTGGCCGACTCTCCAGGGTCGACGCGGCCGCCGTTGTAGGTGAAGACGTCGTCCACATTGGACGATTCGCCGTCGGGCGGTTCGTCGCCCGGACCGTGATCGCTCATACGGACCACTCCGGCGTCAGTGACGTGAATCTTCCCTTCCGAAACGAACCCGTCCTAATTCGTATCGGATCCCGTGGACGAACTGGACGGTCGTGGCGAATCTCTCCCCGTGGGCATACGTTTTGTAGGATGGGGTGGTACAGTGACGCATGCAGCTGCGAGAAGCAACTCCGGACGACGTCGACGACGTCAAGCAGATCGCCAGGAACTCGCTCAACTCGACGTATACGGACTTTCTCGAGGAGTCGACCATCGACGACGCACTCGAGGAGTGGTACGGCGAGTCGTTCGTCGACGAACTCGAGGACGCCGACACGATCGTCCTCCTCGTCGAGCGCGAGGGCGAACCGATCGCGTTCTCGCAGAGCGATCTGGTCGGCGACCGACACAAGACCGGCCGCATCCTCTGGCTCCACGTCGACCCCGACCACCGTGGCGGCGGCACGGGCGTTCGACTGCTCGTTCGCACCCGGGAGAAACTGCTCGATGAGGGGGCCGAAGGGGTCCAGGGGCTCGTCCTCGAGGACAACGAGGGCGGGAACGCGTTCTACCGGGACCACGGCTTCGAGCAGGCGGGCCAGCGCGAGGTCGAGATCGGCGACGAGGTGTTCACTGAGAACGTCTACGCCGAGGGCGACGTCGACGAGGAGGGCTGGGCCGCGATCGACGAACTCGAGACTGACGATGGGCTGGTGTACGTGAGTTTCGGTGAGGCCGCACGCGGCGTGCAGGCGCCGTTCTACAGGACGTACAAGACCGCGGAGCGATCGGAGCTGTACGGCTGGTTCTGCGGGAACTGCGACTCGCTCGACAACGCCATGGACTCGATGGGGCGCATCGAGTGCAACGGCTGTGGGAACCGCCGCAAAGCGACGCGCTGGGACGCCTCGTATCTGTAGAGTCCCCCGGTGTTGAGTCGCCCCGCTGGAGGCAGGGTAGCGGGTCTCGGTCTCGTCTCGCCGTCGGGTCGAGGTATCGAGGCCGTAACCGCGTCTTGCAGCCGTGGTAGCGCCGGCCTACAACTGTTGTCAGCGCATTACAATTGGCCGATTTCGCAACCGGGAGAGTGAACGACCGGACGTCCGGCCTGGACGGTCACGGCTGCCAGAGACTTCGCTATGAGTACACGAGACCACATCGTTCGCGGCTTCAAGGCCACGCTCGTCTCGCGAGCGATCTACATGGTCTCGAGCGCGCTGTTGATGCTGGTTCTCGCGCGCATTCTCAACCCGGACGGCTACGGTGCGCTGTACTGGGCGATCGGGGTCCTCGCGGTCGTCCAGCTCTTTGCCGACCTGGGACTCGGCAAGTCGACCGCACGATACATCTCGGAGTACAACGAGACGGGCGACGGACAGATCCCACACCTCCTCAGGTCGGCCATCGCGTACAAACTCATTATCCTCGCCGTCGTCTCCTACGTGCTGTTGGTCTTTCACGAGAGGATCGCCGTCCTTCTCGGCGATCCAGGGGCGGCCCCGTTTCTGGCGGCGGGCGTCCTCTTCATCGTCGCCAACTCGTTCAACGTCTTCGCACAGATCGCCTTCCAGGGGTTCAACCGCCTCGAGTACAGCGCGGCCGTCCAGGCGATCAGTGGCGCAACGCGGCTCATCTTCGCGGTCGGCTTCGTCTTGCTCGGGTTCGGGGCGATCGGCGCGCTGTTCGGCTACATCGTTGGCTACGCGCTGGCTGGCGCGATCGGTCTCGTCGTCCTCTACCGCGAGTTCTACCGCGAATATGAACCCGCAGCGGTGTACGAGGAGGGCCTCTCCCGGCGATTGATCGAGTACAGCGTCCCGCTGACGGCGACGCGCAGCGCCAACGTCATCGACAAGCGGATCGACGTCGTCCTCGTCGGTGTCTTCCTGACGCCCGCTGCGGTCGCCTTCTACCAGCTCGGCAAACAGATCGTCGACTTCGTACTCGCGCCGGCCGAGTCGCTCGGCTTTACGATTTCACCGAACTTCGGCGAGCAGAAAGCCGCCGGCCAGCTCGAGCAGGCCCGGGGGATCTACGAGACGTCGCTGACCCACACGATGTTGCTCTACGTGCCGGCCGCGGCGGGACTGGTGCTGGTGGCCGAGCCGTTCGTCACCATGGTGTTCGGTGCCGACTACGCGGGCGCGGTGCCGGTCCTCCAGATCCTTGCAGGGTTCGTCGTGCTCCAGGCGATCACCAACCTCACGAGCGATAGCCTGGACTACCTCGGCCGCGCTCGAGAGCGTGCGATCGCGAAGGGGGCGACGTCGATCGCCAACTTCGGGTTGAATATCGTCCT
The DNA here is from genome assembly GCA_001563805.1 of Natrialbaceae archaeon B1-Br10_E2g2. Classification (GTDB taxonomy): domain Archaea; phylum Halobacteriota; class Halobacteria; order Halobacteriales; family Natrialbaceae; genus Natrarchaeobaculum. Next base: position 7,874 of record LKMK01000090.1, on the reverse strand, counting down.
CATTCCGACGATCGGCGTCGTCGGAGCGGCGATCGCGACGGTCATGACACACACGGTCTACGTCGCGGTGAACGTCTACGTCGTTCACACCGAACTCTCGCTTCGGCTAGCTCGCCTCGGGCGCGCGATGGGGCTCGTCTGTGCGATCACGGCCGTGATGGCGGCTGCCGTCTGGATCGTCACCCCGATGATCTCGAGTCCCGCGATGCTGTTCGGGGCGATCGCGCTCGGGGCGGCTACCTGGGCGGTTCTGGCGGTTGCGAGTGGCATGCTCGATCTCCGAGAGGTTCGAGCCGTCATCCGGTGAGGGGAGCGTCGGTTCCGCGTCGGTGGGGTGCTGTCGGCGAATGTGTTTGACGGATTATGAGAGCGTGTTCAGCTAGTGACTATCCCACAAACAGCCAATTCACTGGGAATACTTATCCGGGAGGTGATCCACTATTCGGTATGGCCGACGTCGATCCCGTAACTGTCGGGGTACTGAGTCTCCACACGAGTAAAGAAACGAAAGCGATTCTCAACGCCGTCGAGGACCTCGGACACGAGACCGAGTGGCTTCGGACCGAAAACACCTCCGTCAGCGTCACGGACGGGAGCGTCGTCCTCGAGCCGGACGTCGACGTGATCGCCAACCGGATGCTGCTCTCGAACACCGAACATCCCGCCGAGGAACTGGGACTCGCGAACACCTTCGCACAGCTCGTTCCCACGCTCAACGAGCCCGCGACGGTGCTGACGGCGATCCACAAGCTCTCGACGGCGACGACGCTGGCCACGAACGACGTCCGGACCCCCGACGTCACCCTCGCGCTCAGCAGCGACAATCTCAACGCGGCTCGAGACCGCTACGGCGAGGAGGCGGTCTACAAGACGGCGATCGGCACCCACGGCGGTGGGACGTGGAAAGTCGGCCCCGACGACCCGGTCAACGCGATGGTCGGCAACCGGTATGCCTTCCTTCAGGAACTGGTCGACCAGGAGGACACCAGACACCGCGACGTTCGCGTCTACGTCGTCGGCGGCGAGGTCGTCGCGGCGATGTACCGGTACGCGCCCGACAACGACTGGCGGACCAACGTCGCCCTCGGTGGCTCCGTCGAGGACGCGACCGACGACCTCCCCGAGGATGCAAAGGAGATGGCGCGGCGGGCGTCGTCGGCCGTCGGCCTCGACTACGCGGGCGTCGACCTCGTCGAGGGCGACGAAGGCTGGTTCGTTCTCGAGGTCAACCCGACGGCGGGATTCAAGGGGCTCTACCAGGCGACGGACGTCAGTCCGGCGCCGTACATCGCCAAACTCGCGATCGAGCGGGCCGGCGGAGACGTCGACGACGGCCGGGTCCAGGAACTCTCGCGAATACTCGACGACACCCGACCGACGGCCCAGCCGTCACAGCCGGCCCAGGACGAGACCGACCCGGTCATCATCGGCTACATCGAAGAGGTCGTCCTCTCGGGCACCAGCGGGTCGGCGTCGGTGCTGGCGAAGTCCGACACCGGGGCGACCCGAACGAGCATCGACACCTCGCTGGCCGCCGAGATCGGCGCCGGGCCGATCAAATCCATCACGCGGGTGAAATCGGGGAGCAGCAAGACCGCACGGAGTCGCCCCGTCGTCGACGTCGTGGTCGGCATCGGCGGCAACCGCCACACCGTCACCGCGAGCGTCGAAGACCGCAGTCACATGGACTACCAGGTGCTCCTGGGCCGGGACATTCTGACACACTACCAGGTCGACGTCAGTCGCCGCACCGACGACGACGGCGCCGATACGCCGGAAGAAGAGGAGTAGTCGAACCGGACGATCACGGCCGGGAGATATTTTTATTAGCTATTCCGTTGAACGCGAAACGAGATGTCGACAGTCCTCGCCTCAACGCTCTCCGAAACGCCCGTGATGCGCGCCGACGGGAAAACACTCGGAACGGTCCGTACCGTCATCGGAAACGTCGCAACCGGCGAACTCGAGCACGTCCTGGTCGACCCACCCGACGAGGAGGTGGTCTACGGGTTCGAGCGGGCCGACGACGGGACGATTCGCATCCCGGCCGCCCGGATCAGCGGCCTCGACGACTACCTCATCGTCGACGGCGACGATTCGGCCGCGTAGGCGCGGGTCTCGAGACGTCCCGAACCCGGCTGCCCGACCGCTCGAGTTCGACCGGACTTCGGCAAGCCTGGTCAGTCGACCCGTCGACCAGCCGACTCGCCGCCGACCAGCCGATGGTGTCGGGGGCGTCTCCCGCTAGTCTGACTCGTATTCGGCCCAGATGTAGCGGGTCGCGACGCTTCGGTACGGCCGCCACGCCTCGGCGATCTCGTGCATCTCCGCTCGAGTCAACTCCTCGCCGTCGTCCGCATACAGCTGCTCGATCCCGCGTCGGACCGCGAGATCGCCAAGCGGAAGGATGTCCGGTCGCTCGAGGACGAACAGGAGGTACATTCGGGCCGTCCACTCGCCGATCCCCCTGATCTCGGTGAGCGCCTCGATCACCTCGTCGTTGGAGTGCTCGGCCAGCCCCGCTCGAGAGAAATCGCCGCTTTGGAAGGCTCGAGCGGCGTTTTGGACGTACTCTACCTTGCTCCGGGAGAGGCCCGCATCCCGCAGCGCGGCCTCGTCGGCGGCGAGGACGGTCTCGGGCGTCACCTCGCCCTCGAGGACGTCGAAGACGCGCTCGCGGACGGCCGTCGCGCTCGCGGTCGACAGCTGCTGGTTGATGATCGAGATGCAGAGCCGTTCGTACTCGTCCCAGTCGGGTTCCTCGTACGGGTCGTGACGGTCGACGAGTGCCGCCATCACGGGGTCGTCTCGGAGGACGGAGTGAGCCTCTTCTAACATGCAGCGTCTCGGTTCGAGTAGAGGACTCCGCGTCTATAGGCGTCCCGGTCGCCGGGTGGGTCGGCCGACGGTCGCTCGAGCCAGCGGGCCCCGGCGATACTGCGAGGTTCACGGCCGGTGGATCGGCGACTTACTCGAGGTGGTGGTAGTCCAGTTCGTAGCCCGCCTCGAGTGCCTCCCGGACGGCTGGACTGGGGTCGGCGACCCCGCGTCGGCGGATCGAGCGTTCGCCGTCGTCGACCGAGACGACGAGATTGGCTCGCCACGCCTCGTCGGTCTCGGGGAAGTCGGTCCGGTAGTGTGCCCCGCGGGATTCGGTCCGCTCGAGGGCCGTCCGGAGCATCGTCTCGGCGACGGTGAGGCTGACGGAGAGGTCGACGGCGTATTCGAACGACTTCGAGGTGAGCCCGCCGTCGACGTGCAGGTCGGCTGTCCGTTCCCGGAGGGCGTCGAGTTCCTCGAGGCCAGCCCGGAGTCCCGCTTCGTCCCGGAGGATCCCGGCGTGGTCCCACAGCACCTCGCCGAGGTCCGCGAGGAGTTCCCTCGGCGTGACGTCTCCGGTGGCGTCCGCGAGCGACTCGAGTGCCAGAAACTCACGTTCAGCGAGTACCCGATGTTCGTCGGTTACGTCCGGCTCGGCGTCGTCGGCGCCGATCACGCTCCCGACGTGGTCGCCGACCAGTTTCCCGATGGCGACGGTTTCGGCGAGCGAGTTGCCGCCGAGCCGGTTCGCACCGTGGACGCCGGCGACCGTCTCTCCGACGGCGTACAGTCCGTCGACGCCGGTCTCGCCGTTCCGGAAGTCGACGTCGACGCCGCCCATGGTGTAGTGGGCCGTCGGGGCGACCTCGATCGGCTCCTCGGTGATGTCGACGCCGAGCGACGCGAAGCGATCGACCATCGTCGGCAGCCGTTCACGGACGTAGTCGGCATCGCGGTGAGAGATGTCGAGGTAGACGCCGCCGTGTTCGGTCCCGCGGCCCTCCTCGATCTCGCGGGCGATAGCCCGTGCAACGACGTCGCGGGCGTCGAGTTCCATCTGGTCGGGGGAGTACCGTTCCATGAACCGCTCGCCGGCCTCGTTGTAGAGGCGGCCACCCTCGCCCCGGACGGCCTCCGTGACGAGGCGGCCGTCCCACTCGTCGCCGTAGCGCTCGCCGACCATCCCCGTCGGGTGGAACTGGACGAACTCGAGGTCCAGCAGGCGCGCGCCGGCTTCCAGGGCGAGCGCCTGTGCGTCGCCGTTGTTCTCGTCGTCCCGAGAGGAGTGGCGCCGGTACAGTGCGGAGAAGCCGCCGGCCGCGAGCACGACGTGGTTCGACCGGAACAGCAGTCCTCGGCCCGACTCCATGTCGAAGCCGACGGCGCCGGCGACTCGCTCGCCGTCCGAGAGCAACCGCGTGATCATCACGTTCTCGCGTTTCGGAATCTCGAGCTCGCGGGCCCGGTCGACGAGCGTCTCGAGCATGGCCTCGCCGGTTCGATCGCCGACGAAACACGTCCGGCGGTACGATTGCGCGCCGAAGTATCGCTGGTTGATCCGACCGTCCTCGGTGCGATCGAACGGCGTGCCCCACGCCTCGAGTTCGCGGATGCGATCGGGCATATGCTTCGCCGTTAGCTCGACCGCGTCGGGATCGTTCAGGTGGTGGCCCTCGTTCAGCGTGTCAGCGGCGTGGATCGTCCAGTCGTCCTCGTCGTCGAGCGAGCCGAGGGCGGCGTTGATCCCGCCCGCGGCCCACGTCGTGTGTGCGTCGCCGTGGTCGCGTTTCCCGATCACGAGCGACTCGACGCCCGACTCGGCGAGTTCGATGGCGACGCGAGCGCCGGCTGCTCCCGCGCCGACGACGAGGACGGGCGTCGTGACGACCTCGTACTCGAGACCGTCCGCCGACGCCGGTCCGTCGTCGTGTTCGATGCGAGTTTCGACGCCGGCGTCCCGGCCAGTCGTCGGCTCTCGACGATCTCCGGAGCGGGTTCGACGGTCGTCAGCGGAGGGGGTTGTCATCAACGATAGATTCGGGTCGGACGGGTATAGGGAGCAGGCCAAACGACGCAGAACGGCCGCCAGATGGCCGAATAACAGGGATTCCGACACGTTGGTCAGCGGCGTCTCGACGGAACAGACCCGAGACTTACGCCGCTCGAGGCCGTCCACCCGAACGACGATGCAACCGGTCGTCCACCTCGCCGTCGGCTACCTCTGTTATGCGGGCTACACGCGGCGACGCTACGGGAGTGTTCCCGGTGAGTACCCGACGCTCGCGGCCATCCTCGGCGCTGCGCTCCCGGACCTGATCGACAAACCGATCTGGCTGGCAGGAGTCGTCGACGTCGGCCGGACGATCGGTCACTCGCTACTGCTCGTCGTTCCGCTCGTCATCGTCGTCTGGCTCGTCACGCGCACTCGGGACCGGGAGATCCTGGGCGTCGCGTTCGCGATCGGCATCCTCTCGCACATTGCGACCGACATCCCCTGGCACGTCCTCTCCGGGGACTACCACGAACTCGGCTTTCTCCTCTGGCCGATCACGCCGATGCCCGAGTACACGGGGACGAAGCCCCTCGGGACCGTACCGGGACTCGAGGTGACGGCGACGACGCTGTGGCTCGAGGCCGTCATCCTGGTTGCTGGCGTCGCGCTGTGGTGGGCCGACGGTCGGCCGGGAACGGCGCCGCTCCGTCGGACGGTCGGCGAGTGAGAATCGAGACCGACTGGCGCTGCTCCGCGTCTTCGCCGTCGGGTTCTCCCGCTGAATCCGGATCGATCGTGAACCGACGGCCGAGGACGCCACGCTGGTCAGTTCGGACCGGCGAGTTCGTCCGGGTTGGGCGTCTCGGGTTCGACGTTCGCCAGTCGCATCGCGTTGCCGGTGACGCCGAGGCTCATCCCCATGTCGCCGATGACGACCGCGTGGATCACCGTCACGATCCCGAACGGCGCGCCCGCGGCGAGGACGGCCTTGACGGCCAGGCTCGACCAGACGTTCTGCCGGATGACGCCGTTTGCCTTGCCGGAGAGTTCGTAGAGGTACGGCAGTCTGGTCAGGTCGTCGCCTATCAGCGCCACGTCGGCCGTCTCGAGCGCCGTGTCGGTTCCCGCGGCGCCCATCGCGATCCCCACGGTCGCGGTCGCGAGCGCGGGCGCGTCGTTGATGCCGTCGCCGACCATGGCGACGTGGGTCGGCTCACCTCCCACCCCATGCTCGTCTTCTAACCGTCGAATCCACTCGAGTTTCTCGTCGGGGAGCAACTCGGCGTGGTACTCGTCGATACCCACGTCGTCGGCGATCGCGCGGGCGGTCCCCTCGTTGTCGCCGGTGAGCATGACGACGCGGACGTCCTGCTCCTGTAGCTGGGAGACGGCCCACTTCGCCTCGGGGCGAACCCGATCCGCGACGGCGATGACGCCGATCGGTCGGTCCTCGGTGCCGACGACGACGACCGTCTTGCCGTCGGCCTCGAGCTCCGGGACCACGTCGGAGAGCACGTCGAGACACGCCTCACGATCGCACCGGGGTGTCGTCTCGTAGCCCATCTGGGCCAGTGCAACGCCGCCGTCGGTCGTCGTGTGGACGTGCTCGAGATCCGCGATCCCGCCAAACAGGTCTGGCTTGCCGACGTAGTAGGTCTCGCCGTCGATCTCCGCGCGGACACCCTTACCGGTCAGCGCCTCGAACGCCGAGACCGACGGCGACTCGCGGTCGCTCTCGTCGCCGACGACGCCCTGCTCCTCGGCGTAGCCGACGATGGCCTTGCCGATCGGGTGCTCGCTGCGCCGTTCGGCGGCGCTCGCGATTCGAAGCACGTCGTCATCGCTTGCTCCCTCGAGCCCGATTACGTCGGTCACCGAGAGATCCCCCACGGTCAGGGTGCCGGTCTTGTCGACCGCGAGTACGTCGCTGTCGCCGACGGCCTCGAGGTGTTTGCCGCCTTTGATCAACACGCCGTTGCGCGCGGCGCTCGTGATCCCCGAAACGACGCTGACGGGCGTCGAAATGACCAGCGCGCAGGGACAGGAGATCACGAGCAGCGTCAGGCCCACGATGAACCAGTAGCTCCACGACGCCCCGAAGAGCAGTGGCGGGAGGAACGCGGCCGCAACCGCGAGTGCGACGACGATCGGCGTGTAGTAGCTCGCGAACCGGTCGATGAACTGCTCGCGGTCGGTCTTCTCGCGTTCGGCGTCCTCGACCATGCGGACGATCCGGGCGAGCGTCGAGTCGTCGGCCGCGCGCTCCACCTCGACCTCGAGGTAGCCCGACTCGAGGATCGTCCCGGCGTACACCTCGTCGTCCGCGGTCTTGTCCGCAGGGACGCTCTCGCCGGTGATCGGCGACTGGTCGACCGCGCTGTCGCCCTCGCGCACCGTCCCGTCGGCCGGCACCTTCTCGCCCGGCCGGACGACGACGGTGTCACCGATCCGTAGCTCGTCGACAGGGATCGTCTCCTCGGATCCGTTCGCGCGTTTGACGGTCGCCGTCTCCGGCGAGAGATCCATTAGCTCCCGCAGGGAGTCCCGCGCGCGGTCCATCGAGAACCGCTCGAGCAACTGGGCGATCGAGAAGAGGACCGCGAGCAACGCACCTTCCTTGGGATAGTGGGCGGCGACGCTGGCGACGATGCCGATGCTCATCAGCAGGTCGATGTCCAGACTGCGGTTACGGGCCGAGTAGTAGCCGTTGCGGACGATCGGTGCGCCCGCGACGACGGCAGCCGCACCGAACAGCACGTGCGAAATGTCGTAGGGTCGGCCCGCGACGCTCGCGAGCGTCGGATCGGCCGCGGGAACGACGAACTCGAGGAGCAAGCCGACGGTCACGAAGACGGTGCCGACCGCAGTCCCGAGGGCCCGACGGCTCCGCCAGACGGCTCGCTTCTCGGTGAGGGGGTCGGACTCGTCGGCGATCGGCGACGCCTCGTACCCGGCCCCGTCGATCGCGTCGACGACCTGTTCGGATTCGGTTCCGTCGTCGACCGTCACCGTCACGCGACCTGACGTCGGTCGCGTCTCGACGTCGGCGACGCCGTCGACG
>LKMK01000089.1 GCA_001563805.1 Natrialbaceae archaeon B1-Br10_E2g2 | reverse complement strand
TCCCTGTCGAACGCCCTGTATGATGCACGTCTGGACCGTCGATCACCCCGAGGGAGTCTACGCCCACGACGGACCGCCCGCCGAGTACCGGGACTTAGAGCCAGCCGACGACCCCGACCTCGAGACCGACGCGGAACCCGGCGAAGACGACCTCGGGTGGGATGTCCTACCGGACGACCTCGTTCCCGACCAGCGACCCGGCGACTTCTCGCCGTTCGACTGGTGAGCAGGGGAGTTGGCCGGTCCCGAGACCGGATCGTTCGCTCGACCTGCCGGTTCCCACATCGATTTTGAGCCGGCGGTCGACGACTCGTGTATGGGCTACGACACCGCACACAAGACCGATCCCGACTCCGTCGTCCCCGAAGAGTGGGGCGGCATGTGGTTTTTGAAAGCCGAACTCGAGACCGACGAACTCGGATTTACGATCCTCGAACTCGAGCCCGACGGGAAGGGGAAAGAACACGACGAGACGGAAAGCGGCCAGGAGGAGCTCTATTACGTCGTTTCGGGGGAGATCGAGGTCGACCTCACCGACCGTGACGAGACCGTCGAGCTGGCCGAAGACGACGTGCTCCGGCTCGATCCCGAGGAGACCCGCCAGATCCACAACCGTGGAGACGAGCGGGCGAAGCTCGTGCTCGTCGGGGCGCCGCTGTAAGGAGGCCGTCCGCGGACCCACGGGCTCGAGGCGGCTTAGCCGAGGTCCTCGTCGCGTTCAGACTCGCGGAGGATGAACGGCCCCATCGCGAGCGTCCGTTTCGCGATCGTCGCGATCCGCAGGATGTAGACGATGAAGACGACGAACGGCGAGATGCCGACGACGAAGCCCGCGCTCGTGAGCCAGACGAGGTTGTCGACGCCGAGGGTCGTCCCGGGCAACGCCGCGCCGTCGACGTACATGATCATCAGCGCCATCACGGTGAGCGCCGGCACCGCGATGTACAGCAGCGCCCGCGAGAGGTTGATCAGCTCCCACTGGAAGTACAGCGTCTTGAAGTGTTCGCGGGCCGGGCCGAACAGCTGTAACGTATCGATCATGTGGTCGATCTTCTCGGCTGCTTCGTCGGAGAGCGAGTCCCCGTGGTCGGCCCGGATCTTGCGGGCGTCGTAGATCTTCCGCGAGTAGTTGAAGTTCAGCGCGCCCCAGATGACGTCGAACGTCCCGAACTGAGCGTCCTCGAGTCTGTTTTTGACTGATCGTGCGTTCGCGGTCGTATCCTCGACGTAGTCGGCGACCTTTTCCCGGAGTTCCTCGTCGCGGTCGTCTTCCATCGCCGACTCGAGTTCGTTCGCTCGTGCCTGGACGCCGTCGACGAGTTCGTAGAGGAAGGCAGCCGGTTCGGGCGGGCTCGCGTCCTCGTCGATCGTGCTCTCGACGTCCCGCTGGAACTCCATCGACTGCTGCATCCGCGAGCGTTGCTGGCCGACCGCACCGAGTTCCTGTGAGAGGACGAGCTGGTTGATCGTGACGACGATCGAGGTCCCCGTGATAATCGCACCGATGAACGCCGAGAAGAGGAACTCGAGGCCGTCCTGATTCTCGACGATCACCCGCAGCGGCGTCAGCCCGAGCCCGCTGGCGGCCACGAGGACCATGAAGACGAGCACCAGGATCACCCCAGTCAGGGCCCAGCGGTTCACCACGAGTAACAGCCACAGGCGCAGCCCTCCGAGGCGCTCGTTCGAGTCGTCGCTCGAGTCCGAATCGCTCATCGACTGGGAGGTTCGACCACGGCGGCGGGTAAAATACCACGCCCGGGAATCGATGGGTGAGGCGGGGTCCCTCGACGGGCGAGTGCTTGCTGGTCAGTCCGACGGGGTTCCAGCGCTCCCTTCGTCGCCGTAGGTGACGTCGAACGGCCCTTCGTCGGGGGCCTTCTGGGGGAGCATCGGCCCGGTGGAGGCCGTTCGTCGGGTCACCGTCGCGGTCCGGAGGATGAACGACGTCAAAAGCGCCAGCGGCGAGACGACGACTGCGACGAGAGCGCTGACGATCCACGGCAGGGTGTCGACGCTGATCGCCGGCCCGGTGAGGTCCGCGTAGATGAACCCGATGAGCATCGCCGAGAGGATCGCCGGAACGCCGACGTAGATCGTCAGCTGCGAAAAGCGCGTGAGTTCTCGCTGGAGGTAGGTCGTCTTGAAGTGCTCGCGGGCGACGTCGAAGAGCTCGAGGGCGTCGATCAGCTCCTCGAGTGACTCCTCGGCCTCACGGGAGAGTCGTTCGCCGTACCGGCCCTGGAGGTGTCTGGCGGCGTACAGCTGCCAGGCGTCGTCGTAGCCGATCGCGGCCGAGACGGCGCGGAACGTCCCGAACTTCGTGTGCTCGAGCGTCTCGTTGATCCGTCTTGAACTCTCCTGAACGCTGTTTGCGTACCGGGTAACGGGCGTCGCGATCTCGTCGTCGTGATCGTCGACCGCGGCCTCGAGGGTCTCGGCCCGGTCGTAGATCGCTTCGGCGAGCAACTCGAGGAACCGCGTCGGTGAGGCGGGGGCCGCTGGTACCGCCGCGAGATCGGCGGCATCCTGGCGAAACGAGACGACGGCCTCGAGCTGGGACTCGGACTCGCCCGCAGCGGTGAACTCCCGCGAGAGGATGAGCTGGTTGATCGAGACGACGAGCGTGACGAGCGAGAACGTCCCGGCGATCATGCCGCCCGCCAGGCGGGTGATCGTGTCGTCGTTGACGAACGAGACGATCCCGAGTTCGTTCAGGCCGAGCAGTCCGACGAACACTCCCAGGGAGATCAGCGCAGCGACGAACAGCCGATCCGCCTCGACGATGAACCACTCGCGAACCCGGCTCCACGAACTCGTCCGGCTTCCGATGTCGGCGCCGAACGACTGAATCGTCTCGTCGCTCTCGGAGGACCCCATAGAAGGTGGTTCGACGGTTCCGAGGATAAGCCTCTGCGTTGCACATCCCGCCCTCGACGACCAGCGACGCCAGCGTTCCGTCGTCGACGACCAGCGACGCCAGCGTTCCGCCGCCGAGGACCAGTGACGCCAGCGTTCCGCCGCTCACAACCAGCGACGGCCAGCACATCCCGGTTCGCGATCCGCTTACGATCTCGACGGTCGGCCGGCTACGGAGTGCAAGGTCCGGACTGAAATGCGTCCGTCGCTTCGAATCGAGCATGTGCCGCCGGCGACCCCAGGCCGACGCGACCGCGGCCCGCGACGACCGGTGGGACCGACGCCGCCTGCTCGCGGGGGTCGGCGCCGGTGTATCTGCCGCGCTCGCCGGCTGTACCGGGGTCCTCGGAGGGGGCAGCCCGAGCTACGAGGAGGGAGACGTCGACGACTCCGACGGCGAACCGCGGTCGGCCGACGAGCTGGTCGCCGCTGAAGCCGTCGCCGAGGAGGAGAGCAGCGAGGGCGTGACGCCGGTCGACTCGCTCTCGCTCGAAAGCCACGAGTTCGTCCTCGAGGACGACTTCCGCGGGGCGACGATCCAGGGCACCGTCGCGAACGACGGCGACGACCGGATCCAGTTCGTGGAAGTCCGCGCCCGCGTCTACGACGCCGACGGCGACCAGCTCGGCCGGTACCTCGATTCCACTGGCGACCTCGAATCCGGCTCGTCCTGGGCGTTCGAGGTCGTCCTGCTCGAGTCCCCCGACGAGATCGACGGCTACGACGTGACGGCACTCGGGACGCCGTCGTAGATCGAGTTCTGCCACGGTCACTGAACGCGACCGGGTCGAACCAGGGGACGCCCGCGACGAGCCGCCGGTGCTCGCTGGCTGCTGGCCCTCGAGCCGTCGTCGACGGTCCGGCTGGCGCTACTCGAGGGCGACCTCGACGAGCGCGTCGTCGACCGCCTCGAGGATCGTCTCGGGCTGTTCGGCGAGCGCGTAGGCGGGTCGGCCCTTTCCCGTCGGTGACGTCCGGTCCGCGTCGCTCTCCTCGACGACGCCCTCGTCCTCGAGGCGGTAGAGCGCACGCATCACGTCCGCTTCGGTGAGCGAACCGACGAGTTCCGCCTCGGCGTCCTCGATGCAGTTCATGCACGTCCGTCGGAGTTCGTGGGTCTGAACTGGCGTGTTCTCCTCCCGGTCAACTACCGTGATGCCGAGCAAGACCACCTGCTCGGCGAGCGACAGCGAGTCGACTGTCGTATCGGTTGCCATACGTACAGTTCCCAACGACCACAGTAATTGATGTTCCGGTGCCCGGAGGGTGTCCGGAGCCGCCGCTCGAGTCATCGCCCTCGCTCTCGATTCGGTGCTCCGGCGACGAACGAAAGAGCGTGGGTGGAAGAACGTGGGTGGAAGAACGTAGGTGGAAGAGTGTGGGCAGAAGCACCTGAACGAACGGGTCGAGTCACCGCTCTCGGCAGTGTCGGTCTCTCGGCGGTCGCTCGCCGCGTTCCGGGCTCAGCCTCGCCGGGCCAGCGCCCGGTCTCGCCCGATCAGGAGCCCTCTTCGTCTTTGAGTTCGGCGAGTTCGGCGTCGATCTCGCCCTCGTCGACGTCCGCCTCGAGGTCCTCGAGATCGGCCTCGTCGACGTCGCCTTCGACCTCCGGTTCGGGTTCGGCCTCGGCCTCGTCCGCCCCCATGTCCGATTTGAGCGTCTCGAGTTCGGCCTCGACGCCGCTGCCGGCCGACAGCTCCTCGAGTTCGCGGTCGATGCTGTCTTTATCGGAGAGGACGTCGTCGAACGCCCCGGACTCGTGGAGTTCGTCGAGGGCGGCCGCGCGCGCTTCCATGTCCTCGGTCTGCTCTTCGGCGCGTTCGATGGCCCGGCCGACGTCCTCGAACTCGTCGCCCGTAGCAGTCATCGCTTCCGAAACGGTCGAACTCGCCTTGGCGGCCTCGTGGCGGGCTTTCATGGTCTCCTTTTTGGTGCGGAACTCCTCGATGCGCGTCTGGAGTTCGTTTTTCTGCTCGATCAGTTGGTCCTGCTGGCTCTGCAGATTGGAGATCTGGCGATCGAGATCCTCAATCTGGTTCATCTTCGTCTTCTTCTTCTCGAGGGCACGCCGCGCCAGATCCTCGCGGTCCTGTTTGACCGCGGTGCGGGCCTGGTCGTTGTGTTTCTCGACGTTGTCCTCGAGGCGACGTTTCTGCATCTCGAGGCGCTTTTTCTGCGTCGTGAGGTCGGCGATGCCGCGTTTGACCTCCTGGAGCTGGTCGCGCATCTGCTCGTACGAGTAATCGAGCGTCTGCGTCGGGTCCTCGGCTCGGTTGAGCAGCGAGTTGATCTTCGACCGAATGACGTAGGAGGTCCGAGAGAGGATGCCCATACTCGTACGTATCGCTCGCGACCCTTAAAAACATCACATCAGCGACAGACAGTGACGACACGGTGCGTGCTCGAGCGTCGACTCCCAGGGTCCGACAGGGTCGTCCGCGGCTGTTCTCCCCGTGGGTCAACATGCTCTCCACCGTGGACCGAGACCGCCGATCCCACGCGCTCGAGGGGGGATTGATTACCGGCCAGGCACAACGACCGGGCATGACCGACGTCCCCATTCCCGGCGGCCGCGACGTCCGCGGGACGCTCGAGGCGTCCGACGACCCCGGGGCGGTCGTCGTCGCCTGCCCGCCCCACCCACAACACGGCGGGTCACGAACCGACCAGCGACTCGTCGCGGTCTCGACGGCCCTCCAGGAAGCGGGAATCGCCTGTCTCCGATTCGACTACGGCGCGTGGGACGACGGCTACGGCGAGCGCGAGGACGTCCGCAACGCCGTTCGCTGGGCACGCGAGACCGACCGGTGGGACAGCGACCTCCCGGTCGGCGTCTTCGGCTACAGCTTCGGTGCGAGCCAGGCGCTGCTCGCCGCCGGCGGCCTCGAGGACGGGGCGGTCGACGCCGTCTCCGTCCTCGCACCCACGGCGCGTCTGGGGGACGAGCTGGACGCGCTCGAGGCCTACGAGCGGCTCTCCGTTCCCGTCCAGGTGTGTTACGGCGAACGGGATACGACGGTGGAGTGGGAACCGTTCGTCGAGCGCGCTCGAAACCGCGGCGACGACGTCACGTCGTTCCCCGCCGACCACTTTTTCCTCGGCAAGCGAACCGAGATCGCAAGTACGGTCAGCGACTTTTTCGAGCGAACCCTGCTCGAGTCCGACGCCCTCGAGGGCTGATATCTCCCTGTCCGCCGTCGATCGCGGCCCGCCAGCGGCCGCGACGACGGGCCTGATCGTCGATGCCGCCAGTCACGTCCACGATCGGCTCACGTTCCGGTCACGCCCACGACCCGCTCGTGTGCACGAGTGGTTCACTCGTCGAAACCATCGACGATCCAGAAAGAATATTATAAACAATGTTCGAGAACGAGTCATATGGAAGTCCCACTGCTGGTGACTGATTTTCTCGATCGGGCACGCAAGTACTTCGGCGACCAGGAGGCGATCGTCGCGACGACCGGCGAGCGCTTTACCTACGAGGAGTTCGGCGACCGAGCAGACCGATTCTCGGCCGTTCTCCAGGAGCGCGGCATCGAGAAGGGCGACCGCGTGGCGGTGCTCGATCCGAACACCCACTACCACCTCGAGGCGGCCTACGGAATCATGCAACTGGGGGCGATCCACGCGCCGCTGAACTACCGACTGACGCCCGACGATTACGACTATCTGCTCAACGACGCGGGCGTGAAGGCGATTTTTGCCGACTACGAGTACGCCGAGAAGATCGAAGCGGTGCGCGACGACGTGCCGACGGAACTGTTCATCACGAACGATCCGGATGCCGTGGAGGGCGAGTGGGAGGACTTCGACGCGCTCGTAGAGGGGACCGAGCCCGAGTACGACCGGCCGGAGATGGCAGAAGACGACATCATCACGATCAACTACACCTCGGGGACGACGGGCGACCCGAAGGGTGTCTGTCGAACCCACCGGACCGAGTCGCTGCACGCTCAGCTCGTGACGATCCACCACGAGATCACGGACGACGACGTCTACCTCTGGACCCTGCCGATGTTCCACGTCAACGGCTGGGGTCACATCTACGCGGTCACCGGCATCGGCGCGAAACACGTCTGTACGCGCGGCGTCGACGCCGGACAGATCTTCGAGGACATCACCGACGAAGACGTCTCCTTCCTCTGCTGTGCGCCGACGGTGCTCAGCATGCTCGGCGAGTACTACGACGCGAACGACGTCGCCACCGAGGGCGAGAACCCGATGCGCGTGACCGCCGCGGGCGCGGCCGCCCCCGAAAGCGTCATCGAGATGGTCGAAGCGGAGTTCGGCTGGCACTTCCGCCAGCTCTACGGCGCGACCGAGACCGGCCCGCTCATCAGCACCTCCGCGACCCGCCGACTCATCGACGAGGACAGCGAGGAACGGTTCGCCCTCAAAAAACGCCAGGGTATCGCGCCGCTCGCCACGGAGGTCGACGTCGTCGACGAGGACGGCGACGTCGTCCCGTGGGACGACGAGACCATCGGCGAGATCGTCGTCAAAGGTAACCAGGTCATGGACGGCTACTGGGAGAAACCCGAGGCGACCGAGGAGGCGTTCGACGGCCGACGTGAGGGTTGGTTCCACACCGGCGACCTCGCCGTCGTCAACGAACACGGCATGGTCGCCATCCAGGACCGCGACAAGGATATCATCATCTCCGGCGGCGAGAACATCTCGAGCATCGAACTCGAGGACACGCTGTTCGACCACGAGGCCGTCGGCGACGTGGCCGTCATCCCCTCGCCCAGCGAGAAGTGGGGCGAGACGCCGAAGGCGTTCGTCGTCCCGTCGAACGAGGACCCCGAGAACCCGCCCGTTGCGCCCGACGAACTCACCGAGTTCACGAAGGAGCGACTCGCCGGCTACAAGGTCGTCCACCGCGTCGAGTTCGTCGACGAACTGCCGAAGACGGCGACCGGGAAGATCCAGAAGTTCGAACTCCGTGAACAGGAGTGGGACGAAGAAGACGCGATGGTCGGCGAAGGGTAACACCCGCCGCCGACTGACGCGGAACCGCTCGCCGGACGTCGATTTTCCGCACTCGAGTCGGTTTCACTACCCTGAATGGGTCTCGGCCCGACCCTGAACCGGTTTCGGCCCGGCCAGTCAGTCGCGGCCGTGTCGCGTCAGGCACTTCGAGAGGCCGATCAGCTCGACGGGTTCGGAGTTGTCCGGCGAGTAGACGACCATCTGGCCTTTCTCCATGTAGGGAACCTTCGACTCGAGGTTCGAGGGGATGTTGACGCTCTTGATGGCGTCTTCGTCGCCGAGATTCAGGACGATGGTCGTGTTGATCTGCTTGAAGACGGCGTCGTCGATGTCCTGGGGGTCCTGGGTGATCAGGAAGAGTCCGAGGCGTTCCTTTCGGCCCTGCTTTGCGGCCTCGGTGAACTTCTTGATGACCTTCCCCGCCTGCACGCTGTCGGCGTCGGTGAGGAAGTTGTGGGCCTCGTCCATCCCCAGGATGAGCGGCGTCTCCTTGATCCGGTCGTAGCTCGGGTCGTTCGAGAGCTTCTCATCGATCAGCAGCGACGAGAGCGCGAGCACGACGGCCTCGGTGGCCCGTGAGTCGTTGATGTGGTAGGTCGGGACGACCGAGAGCCCGCCGGGGCGGACGAACTCGCTGATCAGGTCCGTGATCGGGCGGGCGTCCTGGTCGAAGACGTGGCCGAAGCCGAGGACGCGCCGGCGGACGGCGTCGAACGTCGCCTCGTGGACGCGGCCGGATTCGTCGAGTTCCTCCCGCAGTGCCGGATCGTCGAGGAACGTCGTGAACTCGTCGTAGGTGCCATCAGGGCCGTAATCGCGCCGGAATCGCGGCAACAGGACGCTCACCAGCGCGCCGTACTGGTTGTCGTTCAGCCCGCTGCCCGCGACCAGCCACGGGTTGTCGTGGACCATCGAGAACGGAATCGTGAACTCGACGCACTCGGCGCGGTGGTGACTCGCCGCGTAGGTCGCCGAGCCGACCTTCGGGACGAACGTCGTCGTCTCCGCGACGCCGCCGTAGGCGACGCCCTCGCGCTCGAGGCGGCGGGCGAACGCGTCGTCGAGGTCGGGGTTGTCGTCGTGCATCTGGGCGTACTCGTCCTGTGGGTCGAACTGGACGATGGCGGGCTGGACCGACCGGCCGTCTTCCATCGGGTACGTCCGCTCGTCGGCGAGATACTGTCGCAGGACGTTCTTCGCGCCGTGGGTCTTCCCCGACCCCGTCCCGCCGGCGACGAGGGTGTGTCGGAAGACGAGCGGGTCGCCGGCCTCGTAGTCGTCTTTCAGCCGATAGTCGATCGTCGGCGGCGAGGCGGCCGTCCGGACCTTCTCGCCGCCGACGGAGAGGTGGCCGAGGAAGACGCCCTCGTCGGGGATCTTCAGCCCGGTTTTGATCTCCTCGGTGTCGTCGGCCTGCTTGATCACCGTCTGGGGCTTGGGCACGCGATCGGTCATCCGTCGTTTCAACTCACCGCTCTCTCGCGGGCGCTGCCCGCTCGAGTCGTCCGCGGAGCCGCGCTCCGCGCTGTCCTCGTAGAGAACGGCAACGGGCTCGAGACTGGCGACGAACTTGTAATCTGCCTCCTCGATACCGTCCGCCCGCATCGCCCGGCGGGCGTGGATTTCCGTCGCGTCGTCGGCGTGGTACTGCTGGGCGTACTCGAGGCCAGTGATTCGACAGAACAGCGTCTCGCCGTCGGGGTAGGGTGCGAGCAGGTAGCTGCCGATGCGTATCGACGAGCGGTTGCCGCGGGTGACGTACGCCTTCAGCGTCGTGTCTTCTTCGTCCTCGGCGACGCGCAGCCCCTGGGAGACACAGAGTGCGCCGATGCCGACGTCCTCGCCGGTCGGCTCGAGGGAGGGGGTGTCGAATCGGTCGTCGTCGCCAGCGGCCGCGTCAGTGGGGTCGCTTTCGGGGACGCCGTCGGTCGGGTCCGGATCCGAAGCAGCCGACTCGTCGCCCGACGACCCGCCGTCACCGTCGAAGTCGGTGAAGTCGCCAAGATCGCTCATACAGTCCAATCAGAGCGCCCATTCAAACACGTTTCCCTCCGGGGGAGTGTCAGCCTCCCCGGGTGGTCTCGCCGTCGTGGTGGACGGTCGGCCCGACCGGCTGGTGGCTCCCGTGAGCGATCACGCTCGAGGGCGACGGTGGTCGGGCGATGCTCGAGGGTACGACGGCCGGACCGTTCTTGCCCGCCGGGTGGAAACGGTGTCGTATGCACCGCCGGTCGGTACTCGGATCGTCAGTCACCGTCGCCGTCACCGCGCTCGCAGGCTGTGCCCTCCCCCGGGACGAACTCGCCGGCCTCGAGGCGTGGGTCGAGGACACGTTCGTCCTGGTCGAATCCGTCGGGGACGCCCTCGAGGCCTGGGCCGAGGATCCGGACTCGGTCCCGCTTTCGGAGTTCGAATCGCTCGCCGACGAGACGACGGAGCATCTCGACCGGTTCGGCGACGAGGTCGAACCGCTCGAGGAGGAGCTTCGCGACGGCGACCTCGCCCCCGACGACTGGGACGACGTCGATGGGGACGACGTCTGGACGATCATCGACCGTCTTCGGTCGCTGCTCGAGCGGTCGGAGACCGGAACGGCGGGGATCGTCGAGGCCGACGGGCGACACACGGGGCTCGACGACGAGGAACGCAACGCGACCGAGACCGTCCTCGTGGAGTACGAGGACACACTCGAGGAGGCGGAACCACTGGTTTCAGCCACCTGAGGAGGGTCGCTCCCACACGCTCCGGCAGGTCACTCGATCAGGCCGCTCTCGCGGTCGTAGGTGAGCAGGTCGACGCCCTCGAGCGCGGGCAGGTGGGAGTGGTGGAGGACGATCTTGACGCGCTCGGTGTCGGTGGGGGCGGCCGGTTCGCGGGCGGCGAGCGTGGACGCGAGGTCGTCGAGCGAGCGGGGCTGGTCGTCGACGAGTTCGAGCAGTCGGAGGCGGACCGGATCGACGACCTCGCTGACCAGCTCTTCGACGTCGCGGTCGGCCTCGAGCAGCGCCGCGACGATGGCGGGGTTGGTCGGCGGCTCGTCGACCAGTTCGGCACCCGTCTCGACGTCCCAGGACACGAGATCGGCGGCGGCGAGTTTCGGCAGGTGGGCGTGTACCAGTTCGACGCGAACCTCGTGGCGACGTCGGCCGTTCGACGGGTCCTCCCCCTCCCGCTCGAGCAGTTCGGTCGTCAGCTCCGCGAGCGACTGTCGGCCCCGTTCCTCGAGACGCTCGAGGAGATAGAGTCGCCGGGGATGGCGAAACACCTCGTACCGGTCTCCGGGGACGTCGCTCAGTGGGGCTGACTCGCCAGTGGTGTCGAGGGGGGCGTCCAGGCTCATCATCGGTACTGACCGGAGGCACCCCGATAAGTACGTCCCCAAAACAGTTTGGGCCATCCAGCTGACAGCTTCGAGTGTGCTCGAACAGCCTCGCCGGCCGGGGGCTGGTGGCTGCCCAGCTACGGTCGTCGGGTGGCCGTCGATGGGAGTCTC
>LKMK01000088.1 GCA_001563805.1 Natrialbaceae archaeon B1-Br10_E2g2 | reverse complement strand
GTACAAACCCGGCGAGTGGTACGCCGAAGTCGTCCAGAAGGCGGGACTCGCGGACTACGCGCCGATGGGCGGGTTCATCGTCACCAAACCTCGCGGCTACGCCCTCTGGGAGCGCATTCAGGACGCCCTCGACGGCTGGTTCAAGGAGACCGGCGTCGACAACGTCTACTTCCCGCTTTTCATTCCCGAAAGCTTCCTCGAGCGCGAGAAGGACATCGTCGAAGGCTTCGACCCCGAGGTCGCCTGGGTGACCCACGGCGGCCACGACGAACTCGACGAACGACTCGCCGTCCGGCCGACCAGCGAGTCGATCATCGCGCCGTTTATGGCCGACTGGACCCGCAGCCACCGCGACCTGCCGTTGCGGATCAACCAGTGGTGTTCCGTCGTCCGGTGGGAGGCGACCGAGACGAAGCCGTTCTTCCGGACGAAGGAGTTCATGTGGCAGGAGGGACACACCGCCCACGCGACCGACGAGGGCGCCTGGGAGGAGGTCTGGACTCGCCTCGACCAGTACGCCCGCGTCTACGAGGAGGTGCTCGCGATCCCGGTCTTGCGCGGCAAGAAGCCCGAACACGACAAATTCCCCGGCGCCGATACGACGACGACCGTCGAGGCGCTCATGCCCGACGGCAAGTCCGTCCAGGGCGGGACGAGCCACCACCTCGGCCAGTCGTTCGCGGAGGCGTTCGACATCACGTTCGTCGACGAAGACGAGGACGAACAGACCGCCTACACGACCTCGTGGGGGCTCTCCTGGCGTGCACTGGGCGCGCTCATCATGACCCACTCCGACGATCAGGGTCTCGTCCTCCCGCCGACGATCGCCCCCACGCAGATCGCGATCGTCCCGATCTGGCAGGAAGACACCATGGAGGACGTCCTCGAGTACGCCGAGGCTATCGCCGACGAACTCGAGACGGCCGGCTTCCGCGTCGAACTCGACGACCGCGACGAGCGCAACCCCGGCTTCAAGTTCAACGAACACGAGTTGAACGGCGTTCCCCTCCGCCTGGAGATCGGCCCGAACGAGGTCGACGACGGCGAGGTCACGCTCGTCCACCGCCCGGACAACGAGCAGTCCGTCGCCGACCGCGACGAGATCGTCGACGCCGTCGACGAACACCTCGAGACGATCTTCACCAAGCTGTACGATACCGCCGCGGAGAACCTAGAGGAGAACGTCCGGACGGCCGAGACCCCCGAGGAGATCATGGGGACGATCGGCAAACACGGCGGCTACGTGAAGGTGCCGTGGTGTGGCGACGCCTCCGAGGAGGAAGACATCAAAGAGAAGGTCTCCGCCGAGATCGTCATGCAGCCGGTCGTCGACGCCGGCGGCCGGAGCGCCGGCGAACCCGAACGGCCCCCGGAGGGTACCGAGTGTGTCTTCTGTGGCGAGCCGGCCGACCAGTACGCCTACTTCGCGAAGTCGTACTGACGAGTCCGGACACTCGAGGCGACTCCCTCGAGTGCGATCGGGACGCTGTAACCCGGCGAGGGTTCTCGTGTCCGCTCGAACAGTGTCGTGTTCGTGTTGTTGACTCTCTCACAAACCTAATTCTTTAGCCCAAGCGTGCTTACACCCGCTCCTCGAACAGGTGACTGTGGTGTCCGCTCCGCCGGGGCAGACACTACGTGCCTCTGACACTTTCCGCTGTGAGCACACCTCTCCAGTAGCTTCGCTGGCGGGTCCACCTCGACGAGCCCAGTTCGACGAGGGGCGTCCGTCGTGGCGGCCCTGACCCCGATTCTGAGCCCGCTCGACGCTGGACACTTAATGTACCTATACACCTTATATACGATTATATGGGTTAATAATACACTTAGTCATTATGGGCCAGCCTCATATAGGAGACACCGCAAGGAGTGTATATGTCACAGCCACACAGAGCGCCATCGACCGACGGTTCGCGGGGTCTCGCCGACCCCGAGGACGACCGGTCGAACTGTGGCGTCGGCGTCGTCATGGACCTCGAGGGCGGTCGAAGTCACGACGTCGTCGCCGACGGACTCGAACTGCTGGTAAACCTGGAACATCGGGGCACGACCGGGGCTGAAAAGAACACCGGTGACGGGGCCGGGATCATGCTTCAGCGGCCCGACGAGTTCTTCGCCGACGTTCTCGAGACCGATCTGCCGGAAACCTACGCCGTCGGTTCGATCTTTTTCCCACAGGACAGCGACGTGCGTGCAAATCTATGCTCGCTCGCGGAGGACACCTTCGACACCTACGACCTCGAGGTCCTCGAGTGGCGCGACGTGCCGACGACCAACGACGACCTGGGGACGACGGCCGTCGAGTCCGAACCCGACGTCTGGCAGGTCGCCGTCGCCCCCCGAGACGACGTCAGCGGCGACGCGTTCGACCGCCGACTCTACGTCGCCCGACGCGCCCTGGAGAACGCCGTTGAGCAACGCGCTCAACGAGCCTCCGATCGCGATGCTCACGGAGACGCGGTCGAAGAGGCCGACCTCGAGGGCGCCGATCGCTTCTACGTCTGCTCGCTCGACTCCAAGACGATCGTCTACAAGGGGCTGCTCAAGGGCGAGCAGGTTCCCACCTACTACGAGGATCTGACCGACGAGCGCCTGGAGTCGAACTTCGTCATGGTCCACGAGCGGTTCTCGACGAACACGCTCGGTGCCTGGCACCTCGCGCACCCCTACCGGAACATCGTCCACAACGGCGAGTTCAACACCATCCAGGGCAACGTCAACTGGATGCGAGCCCGCGAGACCGACCTCGAGAGCGACGTGCTCGAGGATCTCGAGGCCGTCAAGCCGATCATCGACGATCCGGACCAGTCCGACACCGCGAGCGTCGACAACGCCCTCGAACTGCTGCTCCAGGACGGACGGGATCTGGCACACGCCCTCCGGATGCTCGTCCCGGAGGCCTGGCGCGGCGACGAGTCGATGGACGACGATCGCAAGGACTGGTACGACTTCCACGCCTCGCTCGTCGAGCCGTGGGACGGCCCCGCCCTCGTCGCAGCCACCGACGGCGAACGCGTCGGCGCGGTGCTCGACCGAAACGGCCTGCGCCCGTGCCGGTACGACGTGACGACGGACAACCGCCTGATCGTGGCCAGCGAAGCCGGCGCGCTGGACCTGGCGCCCGAAGAGATCGAAGAGCGCGGTCGTCTCCAGCCCGGCCAGCTCTTCCTCGCCGATCCCGAAGAGGGTCGGGTCGTCCCCGACGACGAGGTGTTCGACGACCTCACCGACGATCGGTACGGCGAGTGGGTCGACCGGGAACAGGTCCACCTCGACGATGTCCGCACGACGAGCGACAGCACGCCACGGGACCCGGTCCCGTCGCTTCGCGACCACCAGGCCGCCTTCGGCTACACGCACGACGAACTCGAGAACATGATCGAGCCGATGACCCAGAAGGGGAAAGACCCCGTCGGCTCGATGGGCGACGACACGCCACTGTCGGTGCTGACCGAGTACAACCGACCGCTGTTTTCCTACTTCAAACAGCTGTTCGCCCAGGTGACGAACCCGCCGCTCGATTACATCCGCGAGGAACTCGTGACGAGCCTGGAGTCGCGACTCGGCTTCCAGCGGAACTTGCTCGACGAGTCGCCCGAACACGCCCGTCAGCTCGTCCTCGACTCGCCGATCCTCACGGACGCCGAACTCGAGGCCATCCGCGACAGTGACGCCAACGGCATCACCGCCGCAACCGTCGACGTCACCTACGAACCGACGAGCGAGGAGCCGGGTCCGGACCTCGAGGCGGCGATCGAACGCGTCCGCGAGGACGTCGTCGATGCCATCGAGGAGGGTGGCCACGACGTCATCGTCCTCTCGGATCGGCACGTCGACGCCGACCGCACCGCAATTCCGAGCCTGCTCGTGACCGGCGCCGTCCACCACCACCTCGTCCGTAACGGCCTCCGAAACCACGTCGGGCTCGTCGTCGAGTCCGCCGATCCGCGGACCGTCCACCACTTCGCGACGCTGGTCGGCTACGGCGCGGGCGCGGTCAACCCGTACCTCGCCTACCAGACGATCGAGGACCTCACCGCCGGTCCACAGGGAGCCGACACCGAAGTGGCGGTCGACGCCTACGTCGGGGCTGTCGAGGACGGCCTCCTCAAGATCATGGCCAAGATGGGCATCTCGACGGTCGAGAGCTACCAGGGCGCCCAGATCTTCGAGGCCGTCGGCCTCGACTCGGGGCTCGTCGCCGACTACTTCGAGGGCACCGAGAACCGCACCGAGGGGATCGGCCTCGCCGAGCTCGAGTCCGACCTCCGCGAGCGCCACGCCGTCGCGTTCGAGACCGACGACGAGTCGACGCTCGAGCGCTCCGGCGAGTTCAACCACCGCAAGCAGGGGATCCACCACCAGTGGAACCCCGAGACCGTCGGCACGCTCCAGCAGGCCGTCCGCTCGGGCGACTACGAACGCTACCAGGAGTTCGCCGAACTGGTCAACGACCAGCAGGAGACGCTCCAGACGCTTCGCGGGCTGCTCGAGTTCGACTCCGATCGCGACCCGATCCCGATCGAGGAGGTCGAACCGATCGAGGAGATCGTCAGGCGGTTCTCGACGGCGGCGATGTCGCTCGGCTCGCTGTCGCCGGAGGCCCACGAGAACAACTCGATCGCGATGAACCGTATCGGCGGGAAGTCGAACTCCGGCGAGGGTGGCGAACCCCCGGAACGGTTCGGGACCGAACGGGAGTGTAACGTCAAGCAGGTCGCCTCGGGCCGGTTCGGCGTCACCTCGACGTACCTCTCGTCGGCCGACGAGCTCCAGATCAAGATGGCCCAGGGATCGAAACCCGGTGAAGGGGGCCATCTCCCGGGCGAGAAGGTCAACGAGATGATCGCTCACGTCCGTAAATCGACGCCAGGTGTGGGGCTGATCTCGCCGCCGCCGCTGCACGATATCTACTCGATCGAGGACCTGAAACAGCTGATCTTCGACCTCAAGGCGGCCAACGAGGACGCCGACATCAACGTCAAGCTCGTCTCCGAGGCGGGCATCGGCACCATCGCCGCCGGCGTCGCAAAGGCGAACGCCGACGTGGTCCACATCTCCGGTCACTCCGGCGGGACCGGCGCCTCGCCGCGGACGTCGATCAAGCACGCGGGCCTGCCGTGGGAACTCGGGCTGGCCGAGGCCAACCAGATGCTGTGTGCGACGGGGCTGCGCGACCGCATCCGCGTCTCCACCGACGGCGGACTGATGACCGGTCGTGACGTCGCCGTCGCCGCCCTCCTCGGCGCGGAGGAGTACATCTTCGGCACCGCGAGTCTGGTCGCCGAGGGCTGTGTGATGGCCCGGCAGTGTCACAACAACACGTGTCCGGTCGGCATCGCGACCCAGCGTGGCGACCTGCGAAAGCGCTTCCCCGGCGAACCCGAGAACGTCATCAACTACATGACGTTCATCGCCCAGGAACTGCGCGAGATCATGGCCGAACTCGGCTTCGCGACGGTCGACGAGATGATCGGCGCGGTCGACGCCCTCGCCCAGCGCGAGGACGTCGAGCACCCGAAAGCCCGAACGGTCGACCTGTCGGCGGTCCTCGCGACTCCCGAGGGCGACGTCCGCCGGAAGATCCGCGAGCAGGACCACGGCCTCGAGGCACAGCTGGATCGTGACCTGATCGACGCTGCCTCGGCGGCGATCGACGAGAAAACGTCCGTCGCGCTGGCCGCGGAGGTGACGAACGTCGACCGTACGGTCGGCGCAATGCTCTCGAACCGGATCACGGGCCGCTACGGCGAGGCTGGCCTCCCCGAGGACACGATCTCCGTCGATCTCGAGGGCACCGCCGGCCAGAGCTTCGGCGCGTTCCTGGCGAGCGGCGTCTCGCTGCACCTCGAGGGCTGTGCCAACGACTACGTCGGCAAGGGCCTCTCGGGCGGCAAGCTCACCGTACGGACGCCCGAGACGGCCGGCTACGAGCCGACGGAGAACGTCGCCATCGGCAACGTCGCACTCTACGGCGCGACGGGCGGCCAGCTGTACGTCAACGGCGTCGCGGGCGAGCGCTTCGCCGTCCGCAACTCGGGCGCAAAAGCCGTCGTCGAGGGTGTCGGCGACCACGGCTGTGAGTACATGACCGGTGGCGTCGTCGCCGTCCTCGGGAAGACGGGCAAGAACTTCGCTGCGGGCATGTCCGGCGGCGTCGCCTACGTCTTCGACCCCGACGAGACGTTCGAAGACCGGGCGAACACCGAGATGGTCTCGCTCCACGACGAGCTCGAGGACGAAGACGAAGCGATGCTTCGGCGACTCGTCGAGAACCACGTCGCCTACACCGGCTCCGAGCGCGGCCGCGACCTGCTCGAAAACTGGGAGGCGGCGCTCGAGTCGTTCGTGAAGGTGATGCCCGAGGCCTACCACGCGGCCATCACCGAGCAGGGCAGCGACGACGTCCGCAGCGAACTGCCCGACGCGCCCGGGAGCGAGGTCGAGACCGACTCACCCCAGTTCGCCGCGAGCGACGACTGAGACGGGTTCCCGTACCGATACCGACACGACCGCCGGCCGGGTCGCGGGTGCGCCGGAACTGACGTGCAAAAAAGCGTACGAAACGGTCGGTCTCAGTGGCTGCGACCTCACCGGCATCCACCGACAGCTCCTGACACCGGGTCCGGTCGTCCGACATCGTCGACCCCCGCTGGAGCTGACACGAGCCGGCTGTTGCTGAACGGGTGAACCGCTCCATCGACCTCACCGTCGTAAAAGTGACCGAGTACAGCCAGCAGTATCCGGTATCCCCAGGTGCTTTGACCACGAACGTTCGTGTATTCATCACTGCCGATCACAGTCTATATTCGCGCTCGAGTCCCACCGGAGGGTGATGGATCGCGACCCGCACCTCCCCGAGCAGTGGGAGACCGTCGAAACGATAGAATCACACACCGCCGGTGAGCCACTCCGGGTGATCGTCGACGGGATGCCACCACTCGAGGGGGATTCGATACTGGACCGGCGACGGCACATGCGAGCACACCACGACGATCTGCGAACGGCGCTGATGTGGGAACCGCGTGGCCACACGGATATGTATGGCGCCATCCTGACGGAGCCCTGTACGGCGGCGGGCGACGTCGGCGTTCTCTTCACGACCAACGAGGGGTACAGCACGATGTGTGGCCACGGTATCATCGCCCTGGGCGTCGTGCTGGTCGAGACCGGGATGATGCCGGCGTCTCCCCCGGCGGAAACGATCAACTTCGACACCCCCGCGGGACTCGTTTCGGCGACGGCGGAGCTCACGGACGGCAGGGTCGAATCGGTCTCCTTCGAAAACGTCCCGTCGTTCGTGGACGGCCTCGACCGGCAGATCGAGGTCCCCGGGTACGGACCCGTCGAGTACGATCTCGCATACGGCGGTGCGTTCTACGCCTACTGTGATGCCGACCAGCTCGGACTCGAGCTCACACCGGAGAACGCCGACGAGATCAGGCGGGCTGGCATGGCGATCAAACGAGCAGTCGCCGACGCGGTATCGATCGACCACCCACGGGCCGACGATCTGAGTTTTCTGTACGGGACTATTTTTCGCGCCCCGCCGGAGGACCCGGACAACGACAGTCGAAACGTCTGCGTGTTCGCCGACGGTCAGATCGACCGCTCTCCGACGGGGACCGGCGTGAGCGGCCGACTGGCGATCACCCACGAGCGCGACAGTCTCGAGGTCGGCGAGGAGTTCGTCGTCGAGAGTATCATCGGGACCACGTTCACGGGAACGATCGTCGAAACGACGAGCGAGGGTGGACGCTCGGCCGTCGTCCCCCGTATCGGCGGCAGCGCCCACATTACCGGGCACAACCGGTTCGTGATCGATCCCGACGACCCGCTTCGAGACGGGTTCGATCTGGGGTGAATCGGGGGCGCGCCCCCTCTGCGCTCCGGAACAGTCTCCCGGTCACTGATCGAGTCACGGGTCGAACCGGTCCGGAGTCGGAACCGACGCCTGTGACAACAGAGTCAGCTCTATCGAGGTGCAACTCGAGGCCACCTCGAGCAGTTCTCAGCGGTCCCTGCTCGAATTCTCGTCCTGGGTCGAATCCGACCGGTCGTGCATGTGGGCCGTGCCGTAGGCGACCAGCGCGGCGTTGAGCGCGATCAGGGCAACTGCGAGCAGCGGGCCGACGGCTCCGTTCTCGCCGCCGGTCGCTGCGACGGTGCCGAGGGCACCGACGCCGACCACGGCCAGTCCGACCACCAGCAGGCGGTCGAGGCGGGGATCGTAGTCGTAGGAGACGGCCTCGCGGATGCGTTCGTCCTCGCGGTCGCGACGCTCGCGGTATCGCTCGGCGTCCGGATCGTCGTCTGGGACCGACCGGAGTCCGAAGGTGAGCAACTCGCCGAGGCCAACCCGTGCTCTCGCGATGGTTCCACAGGTGACGGCGACGAACAGCAGGACGACGGCCGCGATTCCGAACCCGAGCGCGGCGGCTGGCGCCAGCAGCGCGACCGCGACGATCGCGACCACCGCCGCGACTCGCTCGAGTCGTGTCGGCACGCTGTCGACCATCCTCGAGACCCGCTTCAATGGCGGCGCAAATGAACGTTTACTCGGGCCGCGTCGGTGCGACGGGGCTACTCGCCACAGGGCGCTCGAGTTGGCAGCGAGCGTCGAGCCGGCAGCTACCGACCCAGCGTGTGGAACTCGTCGTTGGGGCGCATCTCGGCGAAGGCGGCCATCCGGTTGCTGAGGTTGTAGAACGCGGTGACGGCGGCGATGTCCCAGATCGCTTCCTGGCTGAAGCCGGCTTCGCGGAGTCGATCGTAGTCGGCCCGTTCGATCGCGTTCGGTCGCTCGGTGAGTTTCACCGCGACGTCGAGCATCGTGCGGTGGGCGTCGTTGATGTCCGCCGTTCGGTAGTTCGCGATCAGCTGGTCGGCGAGCGTCGGATCGTCGGCGTAGATCCGGACGAGCGCGCCGTGGGCGACGTTGCAGTAGTAACAGTGGTTGACGCCGGAGACCGCGACGACGATCATCTCGATCTCCTCGCGTTCCAGGGCCGCGTCTTCGACGAGCGCGTCGTGGTAGCCGAAGAAGGCCCGGAAGTGGGAGGGTTTGTACGCGAACGCCGAGAAGACGTTCGGCGTGAACCCGGCGCGGTCGGTCTCCTCGACGATGCGCTCTTTGAGATCATCGGGCAGGTCCTCGAACGCCGGCACGGGGAAGGCGTCCATCGCGTCGTCGTCGAGTGCTGGCTCGGTGTCAGTCTCTGAATTGCCCATAGCTATCGCTTCGCAAGGATTCCTAATAACTTGCCGGTCCCGCCCCCGTCACACACTCGCCGTACCCGCTCACGGCCTGCCGTCCTCGAGACGGGTCCCGCCTGCCTCGAGCGCCGCCTCGAGGACGGTTTCGACCGTTGGCGCGGCCAGCAGGTGGGCCGGACACGCGCAGTCGGAGGCTCCGAAGTCGGCGACCGGCTCGCCCGGCAACGACGCGGCGAGTTCACACTCCCGGTCGGCGTCGGGGAAGGTGACGACTGACTCGAGGGTCGTTTCCCGGTGGCCGAGCAGGTAGTCGACGTGCCAGTGTCGGGTCGATCGCCGTCCGCTCGCGAGTTCGCGGTGGCGTTCGACCCGCGAGAAGCCGCCCGGGCCGAACGCGCTGCCAACGTAGGCGTATGCGCCCCCGTCGAACGTTCGGTCGCCCAGCGCGCCGACCTCGATCGTCGACCGCTCGCCGACGTCGATCACGAGGACGTAGGTGCCGCCCATGTCCCGAGGAACGGACGACGCGGGCAAAAGCCGACGGTTTTCGCGCTGGAGGAACTTTCGCCGCTGCGATGGGTACGTTCCGAAGGTTCGCTTGCCGCGACCCGAGGCCCGCTCACCGTGGCTGTGGGGCGTTGCGGTCGTCGGCGGTCGTCGATTGCTGGGCCGGGGGCGACCGCTCGAGCGCGACCAGCCCGCGGACCGGCTCGTACTCGTAGGTGACCCACTGCGGGAGATACCGCGCCCCGATCAGCTTTCGAACCCCGAGCTGTGTCACCCTGGCTCCAGGGGTCAGCTCCTCGGTCAACCGGAGGTCGACGATCCCGTCGAAGACGTACTCCTCGTCCGGATAGCCGTCGGCCCCCGAGGTCGTCGCACCGGCGACGATCGGCACGTACCGTGCCTTGCAGACGGTCGCCCGGACGTCTTTGACGAAGTTGTGGACCATGTGCTCTTGAACCAGCGTGGCGAGTTCGTCGAGCGAGTCGATCGTCACGAGCCCCGTCTCGCTCATCTCGAGGTCCTCGAGCGCCCCGAGCAAGTTGTTGGCGACCGAGCGGACGTCGTCGGGCTCCGTGACTTCGACGACGGCGTCGGCGCAGGCCTCGCCGACGAAGGTCGCCCACTCGGTTCGGGTCTCGAGGAACTGTTCGCGGTCGGCGAGTCGGTGGGTGAAACAGTCGAGGATTCGCAAGCGATCGTTCTCGAGTGCCGGCAGGACGTTCCAGCCGTTCTCGAAGAGCCGCTCGAGCGTCGCCGTCGGCGGATTGGCGTAGGAGACGACGACCGCCGGCTCGCCGCGCTCGAGCGCGCGCCAGACGAGTTCGCTCAACAGTTCGTCGCGTCTGGTCCCCTCGTCGCCCGAGAGCAGGACGAAGGAATCCGCCGGCACGCCCTCGTGGACGAGCGAATCGATCGGCTCGATTCCCGTCACGATGCGCTTGTACGAGCCGGGATCGGGCATCTGCGAGTCGTCCTCGGCCGCCTCCAGACAGGTCGACGAACAGAACTGCCCGTCGTCGGACTCGCTCGGCTCGCTGGGGATCGGGTAGTGACAGTAGTCACACTCGAGTGGGTGCTCCTGGGGTCGCTCCGCCCGCAAGTGCTCCGTCATAAGAGGGCGTTCGACGACGGGGGAGAAGAACCCCTTTCCGAGTCGGGGTGACTGTTCGACCGACGGACCGATCGGTTCGTCGGCCGCCGGCGAGACGATCTCGTGGAGAAAAACACGTATGGTCCGGGGGTGTGACTGGTGAGGTATGTTCGAGAAGTCGACGTGGATTCGCCTGCCGCGGAACGTCGTCGTCGGTCACGGCGTCCTCGAGTCGGTCGTCGAGGTCGTCGACGACCTCCACTTGCAGGGGCGGCCGTTGATCGTCACCAGCCCGACTCCCCGGTCGGTCGCCGGCGAACCCATCGCCACCGACTTCGAGGCCGCGGGGATCGACCCCGCTATCGTCTCGATCGACGCGGCGACGTTCGACTCGGTCCAGACCGTCATCGAGATGGCCGAGGCCGAGGCGGTCTCCTACCTGATCGGCGTCGGCGGCGGGAAAGCCATCGATATCGCGAAGATGGCCAGCGATCACCTCGAGATGGGCTTCTGTTCGGTCCCCACGGCGGCGAGCCACGACGGGATCGTCAGCAACCGCGGCTCGGTCCCCGACGGGGATACGCGACACAGCGTGGCCGCCG
>LKMK01000011.1 GCA_001563805.1 Natrialbaceae archaeon B1-Br10_E2g2 | reverse complement strand
GAGATCGGGATGAACCGGTTCGTGATGGCCAACCGGAGCCGGTTTCGCGACTAGCTCTCGCTCGAGGTCGCCCGGTCGGCACGCGGGCTCACCTTGCTCGGCTCGATGGACGACCACGTCCGGACGTACGTCGAGCACCCGAAACTGCGCCAGCTCCTCCAGTACACGCTCGTCTTCCTCGGTGGCTCGCCACACAACACGCCGTCGCTGTACAAACTGATGAGCCACGTCGACCTCGGACTGGGCGTCTACTACCCACAGGGCGGGATGTACGAGCTCGTCGAGGCGATGGAGCGAGTCGCGCGAGCCCAGGGCGTCGAGATCCACACCGACGCCAACGTCGACGGGATCGTCCCGCGAGCGGACGGCCTCGCGGTGACGCTCGGCGGCGACGAGTACGTCCACGACCGGGTCGTCTGTAACGCGCCGCCGGCGACGGTCGAACGGTCGTTGCTCCCAGCGGACGCGGTCGACCGGAAGCCGGGCTACTGGGACGACCGAACGTGGGGGCCGTCGGCGTTCATGCTGTATCTCGGCGTCGAGGGCGACGTCGACCCGCTCGCTCACCACACGCTCGTCTTGCCGACCGACTGGGATCCCCACTTCGAGTCGATCTTCGAGGACCCGCGCTGGCCCGACGATCCGGCGTACTACGTCAACGTCCCCTCGGAAACGGACCCGTCGGTGGCTCCCGACGGCTGTTCGACCGTCGTAATTCTCGTGCCGATCGCGCCCGGACTCGAGGACGGCCCGGAGCTGCGGGCGACCTACCGCGATGCGGTGCTCGCCGACCTGGCGGACACTACGGGCGTCGACGTTCGGGATCGGATCCTGGTCGAAGAGCTGACCGCCGTCTCCGAGTACGGCCGACGACTGGACCGCCCGCAGGGAACTGCCCTCGGCCTCGCTCACACGCTCTTTCAGACCGGTCCGATGCGTCCCGGCCACCGCGCGCCCGGCGTCGACGGCCTCTACTACGTCGGCGGCGATACGAACCCCGGCATCGGCGTGCCGATGTGTCTGTTGAGCGGCGAGCACGTCGTCGAGGCCGTTCGGGCCGACAGCCGGCCGACCGGCGTCGGCCGTCTCCTGCCGTTCTGATACTGTCGGGCAGCCGTCGAGGAAGCGACTTCGCCGGACGGGCGGGGTGAATCCCCACTCCGTCCGACAGCACGAACCGGCGGCCGCTCCGTCCTCCTGGCGACGGATTCTCGACCGACCCTCTCGCTGCTCGCCTTCAAGTTGGCGTCGATGACAGTCAATGTAAAAAGACTGTTACAAGCTTGTACGAGTCGCTGTTCTATCTCCTCTCTGCCTCCCTATTCGACGGCATCAATTCGGTGGAGTATCTTCGAGCCATACAGGTAAGGGGGGGTCCTTTTACCCCCGTTGCACTGAGATCTAAACTGGACGCATGGTACCCTCAGCAACACTCGACAAGACGGCACTCGCACAGCTCGTACAGCCGCTCGACATAACGCAGGCGGAGATCTTCGAGCACGTATTCGAAGATCCCGTGCTCGCGTGGTCGTTCGTCCTCAACATCGCGCTCGCAGGGCTGACGATCCTCCTGATCGTCTACCTCGGGCGTAATCTCACCGATCCACGGGCGAAGCTCATCGCGGTGTCGGTGATGCTGATCTCCGTCGTGTCGATCTCGAGTTACAGCGGACTCGCCTCCGGGCTCACGTTGAGCATCATCGAGATGCCGGCGGGCCATCCCGCGGAGGGAATGACGACCGCCGGCGAGGACGGCGTCCTGACGATGTGGGGACGATACCTCACGTGGACGTTCTCGACACCGTTCATCCTGATCGCCCTCGGGATGATCGCCGGTTCGAACATCACGAAGATCCTGACGTCGGTCGCGTTTACGATCGCGATGTGTGTCACCGGCCTCGCAGCGGCACTCACCACCTCCTCACTGGTCATGCGCTGGTGGTGGTTCGTGATTAGCTCGCTGTTCTTCCTCGTCATCGTCTACATCATCCTCGTCGAGTGGACGGCCGACGCGGAGAAGGCGGGGACGGTCGACCTGTTCAACACGCTGAAGATCCTGACAGTGGTCGGCTGGTTCGGCTACCCGATCCTGTGGGCACTCGGCGTCGAAGGGTTCGCCGTGCTCGACGTCGCGATCACCTCCTGGGGCTACAGCGTCCTCGACATCATCACCAAGTACATCGTCACGGTGTTGATCATGGTCTGGCTCGCCAAAGAGCCCTCGGAGGTCACTGCAGGCGCAGACTACGGGACGAGCCTGCCCGGTCTCTCGCCAGCGGACGACTGATCGAGCGCTCACGCGGACACCGCCGCTTCGCACCGGCGCGTGCGATCCGCGCCTGGCGCGGGCGAAGCGGCTCGGTGAGCGCCGACCCCTGGGACGTCGGCTACTGCTGGTCGGGCAACCGGCTGGAGGCTCACCCGTGGTCGAACGCGAATCGTACCCGTGTGGCTCGGCGAACCTTCCGCCGGCACCCGGCCGGCTTTCGACCGGTGACCCAACCGTGCCAATTTCACACGAGTTAGTGCCGCTGTTTCGGTGTTCGGACCAATCGTACCATCGAATAGCGTCGAGTTTAGTACCGACCGATCGGCACGCACCACGACCGTGGCACTCGGACGAACTGGCTCGTCCGTGCCGAGGACCGCTGGCCAGCCGTCCGTCCGACCCCCCGGAGCAGCCAGCCGGACGAGGCGGACGGGTCGCCAGCAGCCGTAGCGCCGATCGAACCGGGGCAACGGCTCCCCGGGACCACATCGAACACAGGGGAGAAGACAGATGCCAAGCGGACTGAAACGGGATCTCGGGCTGGCCGAGACGTTCGCCATCGCGGTCGGTGCCATGATCGGGTCGGGGATCTTCGTCCTCCCCGGCGTCGCGTGGATCTTAGCCGACGCCGCAGCCGTCCTCGGGTTCGTCATCGCGGCCCTGCTCGTCCTCCCTGCCGCGATGGCCGTCGCGGAGATGTCGACGGCGATCCCCGAAGACGGCGGCCCATACCTCTACGTCGAGCGCAGCATGGGGCCGCTGCTCGGGACGATCGCCGGCGTCGGCACCTGGCTGATGCTGTCGTTGAAGAGCGCGCTCGCGCTGGTCGGGGGCGTCCCGTATCTGCTGTACGTCAGCGAGACGCTTGCGGAGTTCGTGACGCTGATCGCGGTCGTACTCGCGATCTTCTTTACGGTGATCAACCTCGTCAGCGCCGAGGGCTCCGGGAAACTGCAGTTCGGGCTGGTGGGTATCCTGGTGGCGATTCTCGCAGCGTACGCCTTCGGGGGAGTTCCACAGATCGAGGGCGCCCGCGTCGAGGGGGCGTTCAGCCCGGCCGTGGGTGGCTCGGCGCTCCTGGAGGCGACGGCGATCGTCTTCATTTCATACGCCGGGTTGACGAAGGTTGGCGCGGTCGCAGAGGAGGTCGAAGACCCGGGGCGGAATCTGCCGCTCGCGATCGGGTTGGCGCTCGCGTTCGTCTCCGTCGTCTACGCAGTCATCGTCTACGTGACGATCGGCGTCCTCGACATCCCGGAGGCGATCGCCGCCACTCCCGAAGCGATCCTCACGAGCGAGGGCGAGGGGGCGATCATCGCGCTCGCAGCCGAACAGCTCTTCGGTGGGTTCGGGGGCGTCTTCGCGCTGGCGATCGTCGTCGCGGCGCTGATGGCCCTCGCCTCGACTGCGAACGCCGGCATCCTCGCCGCGTCGCGGTTCCCGCTGGCGATGGCTCGAGACGGCGTGCTCCCCTCGAAGCTCGAGGAGGTGAGCGACCGCTTCGCGACGCCCGTCTACGCCGTGGCGCTGACGGGGACCGTCCTGGTCGTGCTGGTGGCGGTCTTACCGATCCAGCAGGTCGCCGCCTTCGGGAGCGCGTTTCAGGTCCTCGTGTTCATCCTCCTGAACGTCGCCCTGATCGGGTTCCGGGAAGGGGCGGTCCAGGAGTACGATCCGGACTTCGAGACGCCGCTGTACCCGTGGATGCCGCTGTTCGGGATCGCAGGCGGGGTGGTCGTGCTGGCCTACACCGGCCTCGTTGCGATCGTCGGGGCGCTAGGAATCGGTGCACTCGCCGGCGTCTGGTATTTCGCCTACGTCCAGTACTACCAGGGTGGAATCGATCGCGAGGGCGTCGCCCGGGCACAGGTCCGCGAGAGCGTCGGGGAGTCGGCGATCGACCGGACCCGCGACCTGTTCGAATCGAAACGGGAGTACACCCTGCTGGTGGCGATCACCGAGGCGACGCCGGATCGCGCCCGACGCGACATGCTTCGGATCGCCCTCGACCTCGGCCGACTCCGGTCGACGGCCGTCTCGGTCGTCGAATTCTACGACGAACCCGAGCACATCCTCCCCTCGCGTCACTCGGGAGTTCGGTCGACGGACCTCCCCGACTGGTTCCCCAACGATCCCGAGAACGCGCCGGACTGGTTCCCCTCGGAGGCGCTGGAAGCGGACCTTCGGACCTCCGGCGGCGAGCCAGCTGCCGCGGCGCTCGAGAACCCCGGCGAGTACGAAACGCACGTCAACTACCGTCGGATCGTCAGCGAGGATCACAAGGCGGCCATCGTCGACTTCGCGACCTTCGAGGGGATCGACCTCATCGTCACCCAGCGACACGCTGGCGACGGTATTCCCGGACTCCTCGGTGCGAGCGAGACGGCGTGGCTGCGCCAGAACGCCCCGTGTGACGTCGCCCTCGTCGAGGACCGGGGACTCGAGACGGTCGAACGGATCGCCGTCGCTAGCCGGGGCGGCGGACCGTACGATCCGGTGAAAATACTCCTGGCGGACGCGATCGCGGAGGAAACCGGCGCGGAGATCGTCCTGGTTCGAGCGATCCCCGAGGACGCCGCCCAGAGCCGGCGGGAGTCAGCAGAACGGTACCACGAAGAGCTGATGCGGATCTGTACCGTGCCGGTCCGATCGCGCGTGCTCGAGACCGATACGCCGGTCGAGGGAATGACCCGGTTCGTCGCCGACGCGGATCTACTCGTCGTGGGAGCCGGCCCGATCGGCGTGGAAGCGCGATTCCGCGGCAGCGCCGCCGACGACCTCGTCGATGCGGTCGACTGCACCGCCGTCATGGTCCAGACCTACGAGGGACGCCATCGGGGTTTGCTCGAACGGTTCATCAGGGACTACCTGTTCTGATACTGCCGGTGGGAACGGGTGTGAGAAGTCGCCGCTCCCGTCCGGCGACTTCGCGTCACTGGCTGCTGTCCGACAGCGTGAGCGTCCCTCGTCGTGCGTCGTGCGTCGTCCATGTCCGTAATTCATCGCTGTCGCTCTTCATCAGTTGACTTGGAGACGAACGGACAGCGTCGGCTCCCACACGCACCGACAGTGGTCCCAGCGTCGAGCGCCGAGTCACTCCCGAGTGGCTCGAGCGCGCTGTACGCCGTCAGCCGGGAC
This sequence comes from Natrialbaceae archaeon B1-Br10_E2g2, assembly GCA_001563805.1. Taxonomy (GTDB): domain Archaea; phylum Halobacteriota; class Halobacteria; order Halobacteriales; family Natrialbaceae; genus Natrarchaeobaculum. The sequence continues at coordinate 22,249 of LKMK01000011.1, read as the reverse complement.
CGGCTGGTTCCACCCGTCGTGGGTCGGGTCGCCCTCAGGGAGGGAACCCCCACGTCGCGCTCTCGCTCGTCGGCGGGCCGGCCGTCGTGCTCGTGGCGACGGGAGGGACGGAACTATTAGCCGAGGTTGCGAACGTCACCTATCTGATCATGTACGGGCTACTCCGTGTCACCCTCGTCGCGATCCGACGGTCGGACGCCGACTGGTACGGCTACGACGCTCGAGACGTGCGTCTCGCCGGAGGGCCGGACGATGAGTGAGGAGAACCACCCGCCGGGTGACCTCGAACACCGCGTGCTGATTCCCGTCGAGGTGCTCGAGGGTGAGGTCATTCCCGACGCGATCGCGGCGGCGTTCGGCTCGATCCCCGTCGTCTTGCTCGGCTACCACGAGCTTCCCGACCAGACCGCCCCCGAGCAGGCACGGACCCAGTTCGGGGAGCGAGCGACCGCGAAACTCGACGAGCTCGCCGCCAGCTTCGAGGAGGCCGGCGGAACCTGGACGACCCGGCTCGTCTTTACCAAAGATGCCCTCAAGACGATCGAGCGCACCGCCGTCGAACTCGAGTGTGACGGGATCGTGTTGCTCAACCCGGTCCGCGAGATCGACCGCATTCTGGTTCCGCTTCGCGGCGACGTCCACGTCTCGAACATCGCCGAACTGGTCGCAGCGGCCTTCGCCGACGACGCTGCTATCACGCTCTTACACGTCACCTCGGAGGAGTCGGCCGTCGACGACGGCCGAGCGGTCCTCGAGGACGCCGCCGAGACGCTGGTCGAGAACGGCGTCGATCCCGACGACATCCTCGAGAGCGTCGTCGTCGACGACGATCCGCTCGGGACGATCGCGGGGGTCGCCGACGATCACGACTTCGTCGTCGTCGGCGAGAGTCGGCCCTCGATCCGGGACCGCATCTTCGGTGATCCCTCCGAACGGATCGCTACCAGAACCGTCAGTCCCGTCCTCATCGTCCGTCGGCGGTTCCTCGAGCTGGACGACGACGACCGCGAGGAGCGCGGCGAAACCCTCGAGGAGACAGCCGACGAGTTCTCCGGTGGCTCCCCGTCGTAACCCCGACGGTGAATTCGGCCGACGTTTTTAGGCTCCGGGACAGAAGTGAGGGTATGAACCGCAAGGAGTTTCGCGATCTCGCCTCCCCGGCGGCGGCCCGCGAGGCAATCGACTCGCTCCCGCTCGAGGCCGGCGTCGAACGCGTTCCGCTCGCCGAGGCTCGCGGCCGGGTGCTCGCCGACCGACTCGACGCCGAACTGGACGTGCCCGGATTCGACCGGGCGAGTCTGGACGGCTACGCCCTCCGGGCGCGGGAGACCTTCGGCGCCGACGAGGCCGACCCCGCCCGACTCGCGGTCGTCGGCGAGGTCCACGCCGGCGAAGCGCCGGCCGTGACCCTCGAGGAGGGGGAGGCCGTCGAGATCTCGACGGGCGCCGTGATGCCCTCTGGGGCGGACGCGATGGTGCCGGTCGAACGAACCGACGTCGACGACGGGACCGGCGACGTACTGATCAGGACGTCGGTCGCACCGGGTGACAACGTGATGTTCGCCGGTGCCGACGTCGCCGCTGGCGAACGGGCGCTCGGCCCCGGAACGCAGATCACGCCCCGAGACGTCGGCTTGCTGTCGGCACTCGGCGTCGACGAGGTCCCGGTCAGGGCCAGCCCGCGCGTCGGCATCGTCTCGACCGGCGACGAACTCGTCCGGCCCGGCGGCGACCTCGAGAGCGAGCGCGGCGAGATCTACGACGTCAACAGCTACACCATCGCCGCGGGGGTCGAAGACGCCGGCGGCGAGGCCGTCCTCTACCCCCACGCGGGCGACGATCAGGACGAGATGGAGCGACTGCTCCGCGAGGCCGCCGAGGAGTGCGATCTCGTGCTCTCCTCCGGCTCGACCAGCGCGAGCGCCGTCGACGTCATCTACCGCGTGATCGACGAGCAGGGCGACCTCCTCGTCCACGGCGTCGCGGTGAAGCCGGGCAAACCGATGCTCGTGGGTCGATTGGACGGCTCCGCGTACGTCGGCCTCCCCGGCTACCCGGTCTCGGCGATGATGGTCTTTCGGACGTTCGTCGCGCCGGCGATCCGCGAGGCCGCCGGCCTGCCCGAACCGGAGACCGCGACCGTCACGGGTCGGATGGCCCGCCAGGAGCGCTACGCCGAGGGGCGACTGCGGCTGATGCCCGTCGGCGTGACGACTGACGCCGAGGGCGAACCGCTCGTCTACCCCGTCGACAAGGGCAGCGGCGCGACGACCAGTCTGGCTCACGCCGACGGCGTCGTCGAGGTCGATCCCGACACCGACTACCTCGAGGACGGCGAACCCGTCACGGTCCGGCTGTTCTCGCCGGACGTCCGGCCGCCGACGCTGCTCGGCGTCGGCGAGGACGACCCCACGCTCTCACGGTTGCTCGACTCCCTCGAGAACCCGCGCTATCTCTCGGTGGGCTCGCGTCCGGCCCTCCGTCGGCTTCGGGACGGAACTCCGGACGTCGCCGTCGTCGCCGGCCCGCTCGAGCGCGACGTCGACGCCGACGAGCTCGCCCGCTGGGAGCGCGAGTGGGGACTGCTCGTCCAATCCGACGAGGCCGACGCGATCTCGGGACTGGCCGACCTGGTCGACGCCGACCTGCGCTTCGTCAATCGGACGGCCGACTCGGGACTCCGGACGAGCCTGGGCGTCGCGCTCGCCGACCTCGCGGACGACCGAGGGGTCGATCGACACGACCTCGTCGAGGCGATCGAGGGCTTCGACCTCGCCTTGCGAGCCCACGAGAGCCCCGCCCGGAAGGTGCTCGCGGGCGAGGCGGACGTGGCGCTCGGACTCGCCGAGACGGCCGACCGACTCGACCTCGCGTTCGTCTCCCTCGGCCACCAGCCCGTGTCCGTCCTCGCGAACCCCGACCGGCGCGAGAAGGCCGGCGTCCGCGACCTCGAGCGTGCGCTCGACTCCGCGGGCGAGACCGTCGAATGAGCGCCCGCTGATCGAACGGTGTTTGCGTCGTCGATCGTCGACGATAACCGATCCTGACAGTCAGTCCCGTCTGAACTGCGATTTATACGGTTCGGAAGTGTACCACGGGTGATGTCGACCATAGCCGAGCTCCGGCTTCCGGCCCCCGAGACGACACTGGCGACGGCGTTCGAGCACGCTCCGGACGCGACGTTCGACCTCGAGTCGTCCGTGTCGAAGACCAACCCCTGTCTCTGGGTGTCCGGCGTCGACCGCGAGGGCATCGAGGTGGCGTTCGAGGCGGATCCGTCGGTCGAGGCGTACGAACTCGTCGTCGAGACGCGAACCCGGTTGCTCTACGACGTGGTGTTCCCCGACGGCGACGGCATCTCGAGGCTGTGTGATCCGCTGCTCGAGGACGGCGGCTCCCTGCTCGAAGCCTGGGGAGCCGACGGCTGGTGGCAGGTTCGGGTTCGGTTTCCGGACCGGACGGCGCTGACTAACGCGTACGACCGGCTCGTCGAGCGCGAGATTAACGTTGACTTACGACGCGTCAGCGACGTGACCAACGGCACCGAACCCGACACGCGCCTGACGCCGGAACAACGCGAGGCGCTCGAGGCTGCGCTCAAGTACGGCTACTTCGAGATTCCACGGCGCATCTCGATGGAAGAACTGGCCGACGAACTCGGTATCTCTCATCAGGCGCTCTCGGAGCGATTCCGGCGAGCCTACGAGACGCTCGTCGACGAAGAGCTCCAGCCCGTCGGTGAGCAGTCGACGGCCGAGTGACGCGGAGTCGTCGGTTGGCCACCGTTACTCTTCGGCTGGCCGCCGTTATTCGAGCGTACGTGACTCGCCGAGTGCCGGCGCGCTCGCGTCGACCCCTTCGGTCCGTAGCTCCTCGGCGAACGCCTCACAGCGATCGCCGTGAACGACGAGCACCTCGCTGTCGCGGTAGGACTCGAGGAACTCGAACAGGCCCGTTCGGTCCGCGTGTGCCGAGAAGTCGTACTGTTCGACCTGGGCGCTGACGGGCATTCGGCGACCGTCGAGTTCGGCGCTGCCGGTCTCGAGCAAGTCACGACCCGGCGTCCCCTCGACCTGGTAGCCGGTCATGGCGATCTTGTTCGCCGGGTGGCTCCGGATCGCGGGCACGTAGGTCATCGCGGGCCCGCCGTGGAGCATGCCGCTGGTCGTGACGATGACCGTGTTCTGCTCGGCGATGCGTTCGCGCTGGCCGTCCCGCCCGTCGACGAAGCGGGCGTTGCCCTTCGCCCGCCGCAACGCGTCGGCGTCGCGCAGGAACGGCCGGTTCTGCTCGTGGAGCAACAGTTCGGTGATCCGTTTGCCCATCCCGTCGACGTAACACTCGAGGTCGTACGCCTCACAGAGACACAGTACTTCCTGCGTGCGGCCGATGGCGAAGGCAGGGACGACGACCGTGCCGCCCTCCCAGATGGTCGCCCGGAGGCTCTCGGCGAACTCGCGCTCGATCTCCTCGCGGGGCGGTCGCGTCGTGTCGGCGTACGTACTCTCACAGATCACGACGTCGGCCTCGGGTCGCGCCGAAGTGGCGGCGACGAGTCGCTGGTCTTCGGTGTGGAAGTCGCAGGTGTAGAGCAGGCGGGTGTCGCCGTCATGGATCAGGACGTGTGCACTTCCGGGGACGTGACCCGCGTCGTAAAAGGTGATCTCGTAGCCGGCCGCCTCGAACGGCTCGCGATAGCCGTGGGTCACCGACACCTGCGTCAGGCGAGCGAGTTCGGCCTGAGTGAACGGGCAGTCGTAACTGCCGCCGTGAAGGTCGAGGGTGTCCCGAGAGAGCATCATCGCGAGATCGTACGTCGGTGGCGTCCAGTGAACCGGCGGGCGGGAATCGCCCGACAGCAGTGCCGGGACGGTGCCGACGTGGTCGAGGTGGCCGTGACTGACGACGACGGCGTCGGGGTCGACGTCGCCGACCGGAAACGCCGGCGGGTTCCCCGAGTCCATCCCGAAGTCCACCAGCAGTCGGTCGTCGATCAAGAGCGCGCTCCGGCCGATCTCGCCGGCGCCCCCGAGAAACTGGACCTCCATCACGTCGGGATAGCGACTCGAGGCGCTTGCCTCCGTCGATCCGGCACTCGCCGGTCGCGTGGGCGACTGTCTAGCGTCCGCTCCGCTCGCGCTCTACGTCCCGCGATCGGGCCCCGTCGGAGTATGTCGGTCGATCGACGGCGTCTCCCGACCCCATCACGCGGTCGAGTTCCCGCTCGAACTCGGCTTCGGTCAGTTCGCCCGCGACGTAGCGATCCTGCAGGCGACTCTCGGGGTCGCGGGTCTCCTCGAGACGGCCGAACGCGTCGTGCTCGGCCGTCGACTCGTCGCCGTCGGCGAGCGCGGAGAACAGCCAGGCGATCCCCAGGACGACGAGACCGAGAACGGCCAGCGACACGACGATCGAGACGATGGTCGCGACGACGGAGAGTGCGATCCCGACGATGGTTGCGATCACGCTCAGGACGATGAACGCGAGCAGCACGAGGCCGAGTCCTTTGAGCACGAGGGTACCGAGGCGGCCCATACCCGACGTTCGGCGAGCGAGCACAAAAACGTCTCGTAGACGTCAATTGAACGATCAAAATCACCTGATTGTCGACCCAGTCGACGAGTTGTACGGTTCGCTGTCCATCGTTCCCGGAGACCGCGACCGCCGGCGGCCGCGGCCTTCGGTACCCAGTTCCAGCGGAGAGTCTCAGGAGCCGTTCGACTGCACTTCGGCGGTCGCTGGCGAATCCGTTCGCTTGGTCAGTCCGACCAGATAGACGTCGAGCAGACAGACGACCAGGACTGAAAGCGGCACGGCCACGTCGACGTAGTTGACGGTCTCGAACTGCAGCGCCGTGACGAAAAACGGCTCGCCCGGCTCGAGCGCGCCCGACAGCGTCCGCGCGCTCAGGAACGCGAGCGCGAGGACGTAGAGGACAAACCAGGCGGCCCCCCGCTTCAACTGGCCGAGATAGCAGTGGCCGAGGCCCGCGACGAACACCGTCAGCAGGTACGCCGGCCAGACGGGGCGTCCGAGTTCAGTCATTGCTCTCGAGTACGTCCTGAAACGGAATCCGTGTTGCCCGCTCGAGCCGGGCGAGCGCCGTTCGACCGTCGGCCGACTCGCCGGTCGCCGCCTCGAGCGTCTCGACGGCGCCCCGGGCCCGCCTGAGGTGGGACTCGAGCGTAGGGGTCGCCGTCCGCTCGGCCCGGCCGTCGGACGCCCGTGACCCGCCGCTTTCCGTCGACGAATCGAACGCGAGGGGATCGGCGAGACGCCGTGCGACCCGTTCCCGGGTCGCGTCTCGCTCCGACGGGAGGGCGGCGAGTGCGGTGAGCAACGAACGGCCGTACCGCTCGAGTGCGGCTCCGACGTCGTCGGTCGCGCCGACGGCGGTCGCACCGAGCGATCCAGCCGTTCCGGCGAGAATTGCGTCGGGGCGGTCGTCCGCCTTCTCGCTCGCCGGTCGCGGCGACGCGGGTGACCGGAGCGCGATCGCAAGCGTCGTCGACCCCCGAGCCAGCGTTCGATAGAGCGCGACGGCTCGCCGGTCGGTCGTCGGAACGTCGGCGAGTTCGGCGTACGCCGTGGCGTGGAGGGAGTCGCCGGCCAGGATGGCGGCGTCCCGGTCTGCCGGCCGGTCGTACCGATCGGTCCACAGCAGGTCCTGTCTGAGCCGGACGTAGCCCTCGAGGGAGGCGACGGCGTTTGCGAGCGGCTCGACGATTCGATCGACCGGCTGACACGGCCGTTCGTCGGTCGCCTCGGCCCCGATCTCTCCGCCGAGTCGGCAGAGGAGGACTGGGAGCGACCGATCACGCGTCGGGATCGATTCTGAAACGATACGTCGGACTCCGGGAGCCACCCCGTCGGACGGCTGCTCGGCGACGATCGACTGCTCGGACGGTGACGTTCGGTCGGTCATCTGGAGGCGGTGACGGGGGCGTCGGCGGTGGCCGGATTCGACGAGGGCCGGTTCGCCGATGCCCCGCCCGGTCACTAGTTGACCAGTTAGTCAGCCGGTTCAAAGTAGTTTCGTTTCACACCGATGTCACTTCCGATACTGTCTGATCGTGAACCGACCGAACTCTCCGTAGGCGAGTTCGAGCGAGCCGATCCACCAGTTCCACCGGTCTGCTGGCGTCCCGTCGGGCGCGTCGGCGAGTTCCTCGCAGACGACGTCGGCCGTCAGCGGCGAGCCGACGTGTGACTCGTACCGGTTCGAATCCGCGAGATCGACGGCCTGACGGACCACCACGCGCGCTTCGCCGCTCGAGCCACCGAACTCCTCACGCAGGCGCGACTCGAGTCGCTCGTGATCGACGAACACGCCCGGTGCTACGACAGCGACACACTTGACTCTTCGACTGGACTGCCCCCGGGAGCCGCTACTCGCCGAGCGCGCTGGCCGGGAGTACGTCAGACCGTCGCGCAATAGGTCGGGTTGAAACGATGTTCTTTTGAGCGGGGACCGTCTTCCGTCGGGCATGGCAAGTTTCACTGTCGTCGTTGGCGACCCGGACTCCGGGTTGACCTACCAGCTCGAGGCGGACGAACAGGACGCAAACCGGTTTCTGGGCAAGTCGATCGGCGACGAAGTCGACGGCGCCGCGGTCGGACTCGACGGCTACACGCTCGAGATCACCGGCGGCTCGGACGACGCCGGCCGACCGCTCAACCCCGACGTCGACGGCCCGAACGTCGAAGAGGTCCTGATGGAGGGACGCCAGATCGGCTACAAGCCGTCGCGTGACGGCGAGCGACGCCGAATCACGGTCCGGGGACGCGAGATCTCCGACGCGGTCGCACAGATCAACGCCTCGATCGTCGGCCGCGGCAGCGCCGACGTCGACGAGCTGCTTGGCGACGGCGACGACGCCGACGAGTAACTCCCGATTCTCTCAGTTCAATGGCAGACCGAGTCTCAAGTGACCACCCGTCAGTGCGGACGATCCGAGCGACGTGTACCGAGACGGCGACCGGCGTTCGCCTCGAACTTCCCGCGGCCGAACGCGACGCGGTCCCGGTCGACGAGGTCGTCCGCGTCGTCCTCGAGGACGAGGAGCGGTTCGCGAGGGTCGAGCGCGCGCTCACCGGCGACGATCGCTGGATCCGCGGCGTCTACGAGACGCCGTCCGACGCTCGCGACCCGAGCGGTGCCGTCGACCTGCTCGCGTCGTGGGTCGACGACCACGACGTTCGGGCGGGCGGATCGGTGCTGATCGACGTCGTCGAACCCGAGTTCCTCTACGGCCTTCGCGAGCCGGGAGCCACCGCGTTCTACGATGCTCGCGAACCGCCGAGTCAGGGGCTTCAGGACATCGCCCGGAGCCTCGAGGACGACTCCGCGACGGAGTAAGCGGGCGCTGCTGGCCGCGAAAACGCACCTGGGGTCCGGTGGCCGCTAGCGGAGACCCGGCCCGAGTGGCGGTGAGGATCGACACTTCTCCATCGAGTCGGCACCAGTAGCCAGCAGTCTCGCCGGCGGAAAACGGAGACGAGAGCCGGACTGCGGATCCCCCTCGTCGCTCGAGGATCGACCCCTCCCTGATGATCTCGTGGGATCGTCGGCTCGTGTGTCAGTACCGATCGAGAAACGCGTAGAGCAGCATCCCGAACGCGAGGTGTTGGATCATCGTCCCTTCGATGGTGTCACGCACGTAGTCGGGGTCGTCGATCGAGTACTCTTTCGTCCGGACTTTCGCGTGCATCGAGAGGACATCGCGGTCTTCGAGTTCGTGCAGGCGGGGATAGACAGTTCCCGGGCTCAGGTGGGTGCCGAAGAGCCGCTCGAGGTCGGTCAGGAGTTCGTCGCCGTGGGTCTCCTCGTGGAGTGTAATGAGCATCAAGAGGAGTTCGTCCAGGGTCTCCTTGACGAGGGCGTCGTCGAACGCCATCTCGTCGACCGGAAGCGCGTCGGCGACGTACTCGAGTAACTCCTCGAGTTCGCCGTCGACGTCCTCGGCCGATCGGGTGGATCGACCGGGGGAGCGATCGTCCGATTCCAGCGGCTGGTCTGCGGGTGCCGCGCTCGAGAGCTTCTCGAGTGCGGACTCGGTGTTGAACGTGTTGTCACGCATTGCCGATCACTGTAGGGGGTTCCGTAAGTGGGGGGCTCGTCCCGCCGCCAACTGGCCCTCGTCGACGGAATCGTACTGGCTGGCCCCAGCCACGACTAGTCTATCCCTGGAACTACCACGTAATAAACGACAGGGAATCTACCGGACGGATCGCCAATAAATCAAGGATCGTGAACGCACATAATAACGCGAAGATCGACTCAATGCGGCCGTACCGGTACTTCTCATCGGAGTTCGATCGCAACCGATACGTCGATGGTTCGAACCGAATGATATCGTGGCGTTCTGAACGAGCCTTCGGTCGGTCACCCATCATACGGGGGCGGTCATTCCGAGACAGCTCGTCGTCGATGGAGACAGGGCCAATCAGCCGGTCGAGGGGCAGTTGCGCTGGCGGCCGGGGCGGGCTCGAGACGACCGACGCCCTTTTTCCACTCCGCGGGAGTAGCCGACGTATGAGCGATCCACGCGCGGAGTTTCTGGCGGGCGAGCGGCTGGACGACGTCGCACTGTTTCTCGCGGAGTCGTACGTCTCGGACGACCGACTCGAGGAGTTCGGCGAGCGCGTCGACGACGGCGTCCTGATCGTCGTCGACGGCGAGCGTGGCCGGAACGCGTTTCGAGCGGCGACGGGGACCGACGCGATGGCCTTCGCGCAGTCCGCGATGGCGCTCGAGGGGGTCGTCGAGCGCGACCTTGCAGGCGGAGAGTGCCCGGAGGCGTCGACCGACGAGGACGACCACGCGGTGCAGTTCGTCTTCGCGTTCGCAGAGGAACAAAACGAGGGCGCCGGGGGCATCTACGCCGAGGGCGACGTCGTCCACGCGTACGCTCGCTGTCGCTGTGGCACCGCCTACTCGGATCGCTGGACGGTTGCGGACTCGGCCTGAGCTCGCGCCCGCGATGGGCCGAAAGCGGAACGCATTGCCGAGCGTGTCACGTCTTTGTACCCGGTCGTGGTTCGACGCCCGTGACGACCGATCCCGACGACCTCGAACTGAGTGACGCCGAACTGGCCGCGTTGCACGACCTGCAACTCGGTATCGAACACGTCTACCGGGCTTACGGCACGCTTCTGGAGTTCCACCACGACCTCGGCCACGCGATGGACCGGATGGCTAGCGCCGAAGACGAGCTCCGTGAGGCTGGCCACGAGACCTGGGCGGACGAGCTTCGAGACGAGCACCTCCCGGCGGGGGCGATCAGCGACCAGTGGACCTTCGAACTCGTCGAGGAGTTCTCGACGGAGTTCCTGGAAGAGGTCGCCGCCTTCGAGGAGGGGGTACGAGACGAGCTCGCAGACGGGCTCGATCACGTGACCGAGCGCCGACAGAAACGACGGCTCCGCGAACGGTCCCGAACCGACGACTGATCGCGGAGGCAAGCGTTTTCGCAGGCCCGGTCGTACGAAGGGACATGAGCGACCGGTACGACGTGATCGTCCTCGGCGTCGGCGGCATGGGGAGTGCGGCAGCCGCCCACCTGGCCGACCGCGGTGCCGACGTGCTCGGCCTCGAGCGCTACGATATTCCCCACAGCTACGGCTCCTCGCACGGCTACTCCCGGATCTTTCGACTCGCTTACCACGAACACCCGGAATACGTGCCGCTGCTGGAGCGAGCCGCCGACCTCTGGGCGGAGCTGGACGACGCACACGACCGACAGCTGCTGTATCGAACCGGCTCGGTCACCGCCGGGCCGGCGGATGGCGACTTCGTCGACGACGCCCAGCGATCGTGTGAGGAACACGACCTCGAGTACGACCGGCTCTCGAGTGTGGCGCTTGCCGAGCGGTACCCGGGCTACCAGCTCCCCGAGGCGTACGAGGCGATCTACCAGCCCGACGGCGGCTTTCTCGTCCCCGAGGGGTGTACGGTCGCCCACGTGAATCGGGCGCACCGATCGGGAGCGACCATCCGCGCCCGCGAACGCGTCGTCGACTGGCGGCCCACGAACGACGGCGTCCGCGTCGAAACCGACCACGGACCCTACGAGGCCGACCGGCTCGTGGTGACGGCCGGTGCGTGGGCGGCCCGGTTCATCGACGCCCTCGAGGGCGTCCTCGAGCCGGAACGACAGGTCCTCGCCTGGCTCCAGCCCGACGATCCCGACCAGTTCGCACCCGACCGATTCCCGGTCTGGGTTCTCGAGACCCCCGATGGTGAATACTACGGCTTTCCGGTCCACGACGTTCCGGGCTTCAAGTTCGGCCGCTATCACCACCGCGAGGAGGTCGTCGACCCCGACGCGTTCGAACGCGAGCCAACCCAGGCCGACGAACGACTCCTCAGGGAGTTCGCCGAGGACTACTTCCCCGACGCCGCCGGGCCGACGCTACGACTCTCGACCTGCCTGTTCACCAACACGCCCGACGAACACTTCGTTCTCGACCGACTGCCCGATCACCCGCAGGTCGTCGTCGGCGCCGGCTTCTCCGGCCACGGCTTCAAGTTCGCCAGCGTCGTCGGCGAGATCCTCGCCGAGCTGACGCTCGAGGGCGAGACCGATCACGAGATCGGGACGTTCTCGCTGGATCGGTTCTGACCGGCCGACGGTCCGCCCGTCGGCCCATCCGGCGATCAGGTATCGTCGTCCCGATCGGTCGTTCCGTCGCTCGAGTCGGCACCTTCCTCGGCGTTCCCGGCCCGGTCTCCCGCGGACGGTGAACCGACCGCTGACCCCAAATGGCTCTCGTGGCCGGCTTCCGGGCCCGTCCCGGCCGGCTCCGGTTCGCCAGCACCGGCTCCCGTGCCGGCCACGCCCGATTCCTCCCCGTCGGTACACTCCCCGGCGTCCTCTCGGTCGGTACGCACCCCGGCGTCCGCTCCGTCGCTCGGCGCGCTCTCACCGGACGGATCGGTTCGCGGAAACTCGAGAGGGACGCCAGCTGTCGGTTCGTCCGTGTCGCGGACAGGTCCCGGCGCCGCCGACGGTGGATCGTAGACGTAAACCACGTCGTCGGTAGCCACCAGATACCGTCCCGTCGACCGGTCGTGGACGACCGCCTCGCCGGCGTCGATCCCGAACTCGGCGAGTGCGGCCAGCGACGGAACGGGGGCCCGTGGCTGCTCGAGTACCGACGCCGGGAGCGACGCGGGGACGATCACCTCGTCGAACTCGGCGACGTCGTCGCGGTAGGCGAGCCACTCGCGGTCGGCGGCCGTCGGTTCGGGGACGCGTCGCGAGGCGAGGGCGACGCCTGCCAGTCCCACGGCGCCGAGCAGGACGAGCAGCGGCCCACCGACGCTTCGTGTCGGGCCGTACGCGGCAGCGACCGTTTCCGTCCGGTAGGCTTCGTGGGGTTCGTCGAAGTCGGCCTCGTCCTCGAACCGGTAGGTCGAGCCGTCGTATTCGATCGGGATGGTCACGCTGTCGGCCGCGAGCTGGCTGGTCCCGTCGATCGTCCCCTCGACCTCGCGGTCGACCTCGAGGCGGATCTCGGTGTCGCCCGGGCTCGCGTCGAGGTCCGTCTCGATCTCGTCGATCCGGTCACCGACGGCCGAGACGTTCACCTCGACGGTTGCGGTGACCGCCTCGCCGGGCTCGACGTCGGTCTCGTTGACGCTCGTCAGTCGCTCCCGCTCGCTCCAGTAGACCGTCTCCTCGTCGGGCTCGACCGCCCGATAGTGGAGGTCGACCGCGAGCGAGACGTCGACGTCCTCGCCGCTGTCGGCGTCGTAGCCGCCGGCGAACGTCCCTTCGGCAGTCGGCGAAACCGCCGTGTAGTACAGCGGCTCGTCCTCGAGGACGTCCTCCTCGGGGTAGGCCGCCGACGAGTCGACGACCGGCGCCGCGTGGTCGAACTCGCCCGTCGCGGTCCAGCTGTACTCGAGTCGCTCTTCCGTGGTCTCGCCCGGATCGGCGTAGACGCCGTAGCTCACCCACGCGCCGAGCGCGAGGACGAACACGAGTGCGACCGCGATCGTCGTCCGGTGCTCCCAGAACAGGACCTGGAGTCGAAGTCGCCGCTCCCGGTCCCCGCTCGTATCGTCGTCTGTGTCTGTCGGTGTCGAACGCATGTCAGTAGAGTCGTCGGAGGATCGATCGACGGGGACCGCGCTCGCGGATCGTTGCCCGTCTCGCGCGCGGATCGGCGGGACCCAGCAGGCGTCGTCCGAGGAGGTAGAGTCCGCCGCCGAGTATCGCGTTGATCGCGACGAACGGAACCCACGGGTGGACGTCGTGGAGGGCGTCGAGGACCGGTACCGGGAGGACGTACAGGTATCTGTGCTCCGTGACGTACGTGGGGTAGTAGCCGGTCTCCTCGGGCGCTTCGATGGCGACGGTGGTTTCACCATCCGCTCGCGGGCCGACGGTCGCCGACTCGGGATCGACGTCGACGGACCCGCTGCCGGGTTCGACGTAGGAGACGATCGGGACGAAGCCGCCGTTTCGTATCTCGTACGGCACCTCCTCGGTCGTTCCCTGCTCGATCACCAGCGGCCGATCGGACTCGAACTCCGCGCTGACGACGTCGTAGGAGTGGGTCCCGGCGGGAACGAGCATCGCCGCCGACGCGGCCACGACGACCACGAGCGCGAACCCGGCCGCGAGCAGCCGGGGATCGATCGCCTCGAGTCCCTGCTCGTTGTCGGATTGTCCGTCTCGAGGCGACTGCTGGCGGCGCTCGCGGACCGTCTCGATCGCGTAGAGGACGGCCGAGAGCCCGAGTAACACGTACGCGAGCCCCGTCGTTCCGAGGAACGACCGTACCCCGACCGTCGCCGCCAGCCAGGTCTGGCCGCGCTCTAAGCTCTCGCCGATCGTCATGACGGCGGTGCCGAGGGAGGGAACCGTGAGCACGGTCCCGTCGACCTGCAACGCGGTCGCGACGACCTGGGCGTCCTGGACGGGCGGCTCGGCGCTGTCCTGGTCGGTAAACGGATTGGCGTCGCCTTGCGTGACGTACCCCTGGTCGGTCTCGTCGACGACCCGGTGGGTCGTCAGTCCGCCGCCTTCGATCTCCTGGGCGTCGAAGACGACGACGTCGCCCGGTTCGGGCTCGCCGGCGAGCTGGCTCGGAACCGCGACGAACCCGTCGCCGGTCTCGATCGTCGGCTCCATGCTCCCCGTCTCGACGAACCCGAGCAGAATCGGCTGTCCGAGCAGTTGCCCGGCGAGCAAGGCGACGATCGCTCCGATGAGGAGTACCTGGAGCCCCCGGCTCACCACCCGTCGAATCATCCCAGTCGACCCAATCACGTTGTGGTATTTGTATGTTCGGACAGTTGAACTATCAAAATCGAGTCCCGGATCGCTTCAGGATGACGACCGGCGGTAGGCCAGCGCACCGAGCGCGATGGCGACCAGCGCCACAGCGAGGAGACCGGCGACCACCATCGAGCCGGCGGGGTCGCTTCGGTCGCCGTCCTCGTCTTCGGGCTCGCTCGCCGCCGGCTCGTCTACCTCGGCGATCGCTGTCTCGTCGTCGGTACCCGCTTTGCTCGAGTCGTCGGCGTCGTCAGTTCGCTCGCCCTCGAGTGTCGGCGCGTCGGCCGCCACGACGTATCGCGAGAAGCCATCGTCGGTCGCGACGGACGCGACCGTTCCGTCTTTCGCCTCGAGCCGTTCCGTCTCGAGTTCGCTCCAGTCGTCGCCGTCGTAGCCGTAGACGGCGACCGTCTCGGGGTCGATCCCCTCGCGCTCGAGCCACTTCTCCTCGAGCGCGTATCGGTACGTCACCTCCTCGACGGCGTCGTCGGGGCCGTCGACGGCGACGTCGCCGATCCGGGCCAGCCCGGGCTCGTCGAACGGCGTCGTCTTTCGCTCCTCGTCGGGACCGACCGCGAGGTCGACGTCCTCGTCGGTCGCGACCGACGCCTCCAGCTCCTCGAGGGTCACGCCGGGTCCGACGCCGTACTCGAGGAGGTCGATCGTCGCGGTCTGACAGGGATCGGCGTCGGTGATCGAGACCGCTCGAGTCGTCTTCTTCGGGGCGTCGACGTTGACGGTTGGCGTTGGACAGGGAGTCGGAGAGATTCCGCTTCGGGGTGGGTCTACTGGATCACTGGGGGCCTCTCGCTCGTCGGGGTCCGGAAGTTTCGCGTGAATCTCGATCGATTCGATCAGCGACTCCGTCGGCTCGTGGTCGCTCGAATCCGCAGTGAATCCCACGGCAACCGACTCGTTCGGGGCCAGGCTGACGTTGTTTCTCTCCCCCTCGATGGAGTCAGTTTTGTCCCCGTTAGCGTAGAACTCGACGGCGTCTGCGTCGTGCTCGAGCCAGACGTGGGCGAATTCCTCGCCCGTGTACGCGAGCGTAAAGACATCGTGGACGACCGTGAACGCCTCGGGGTTGACGCCGTCACCGTCGATCGCGTCGTTGTCTGCGGTGAGGTCGATCACGAGTTCGCCGCTCTCGTTGTCGACGGACGCATAGGCCCCGTTAGGGCCAGGATGGGGTTCAGCGGTGATCTCCTCGAGAACACGGTCCTGGCCGACTTCGGGATCGCCCCCACCGGTCGCGGCGACGGTGAGCAGCAGTATGCTAATCGCAATGATCGCTAGTCCCCCTCGGTGTCGGCTCATGCGTGGTTCTCCCTCGCTCGGTGTCCGCAGTCTCGTGTGCTCATGCGTTTCCCGGCCTCGGAGCGGTGTGTCCACACCAACACGTGTCACACCGGTATCCCCGCCCTCGAGCTAGTCGGGACGACCAGCGTTCGCGCGGCGTCGCGCTCCGCTCGAGGGAATCATAATCAGAGGTTTTGTAATATGGATTGTAACCGAGTGCAGGTGAGAGTCAACCGGAATATTCGGCTCTCCCAGTGATCGAGGCATCCTGCCCGTCGTCTCAGCCGATTGTGATCGAGCCCTCTTCACGCCGACGTCGTCAATTTCCTCGCCCTTGTGCGGAGCCAACTGGTGCCGGCCGTTTCGGTCGCTCGAGCAACCGACAATGGACTCCTTGAGACCGACTCGCAACGGGTATCAAGGCCCCCGATACGGTTCGCGAGCGGTGGTTGACCGAAAGTCAACGCGTAGTCGGGGCTGGTCAGCGTGTCACCGACGATGGTCAACGAATCGCCGAAAATCCGTCAACTGGCGCACAACAATACGGGAGTCCGAATTTGGGTGGAGTAAGCGCCGTACCCGAACCGTGACGGATCAACGGCGATCCAGGGGGTTGGGGACAGGCGCTGGAGAAGACAGAAACTATGCAACGACGCAAATTCGTAATCGGTATGGGCGCACTGGCATCGGGAGCAACGGCTGCAGTGGGTACTGGAGCGTTCTCTTCAGCATCTGCTGAACGGTCAATTACGGTTAACGTTGCTGACGATTCGGACGGATACCTCGGCCTCAAAAGCCCTCACCACTTCGATAGTGAAAATTACTCTCGAATCACTGAGGAAGGTGAATTGGAATTAGACTTCGCTGACAATGGCGAAGGAGATGGACCGAACGTTAATGCTACTCTCCGGTTCAAGGAAGTGTTCAGGGTAGCAAACCAAGGAAGTAAGGATATCAAAGTCTGGTTCGAGCTGGATAAAAATCTTGACGGGGTCATCTCGTTCTACCCACACATGGGAGTGTACGACGACGATCACGACGGACTAATCGGTGAGGACGACGCGTGGAGTTTCAACGGTCACACGACCGTTGGAGATGCATTTTCCGTAGGTGTCGAGATAGTTACCACGGATGTTGATGTTGGTGAGATTGAAGGAGAAGTGACTGTTCACGCTGCATCCGTCGAATAAAAACTAACGCACTTACTTTCCTTAAGGCAATCAAATAAATATAAACATTCGTATTGCCGTTGGTACTCTCTGGCGGTCAGGATTTTGAGCACGCCGTCCGAACGGAGAGCGCGTAGCCCGTTCAGCCTTTCCTCGCAGGCAGCCAGTTTGTCCAGACGGTCACGCCGACTCGCTCCCTCGTCGGTTTCGAGATCGTCGACGGACCCGTCGTCACCAGCAGCGACGTGGCCAACGAACTCGACTGCACGACGGAGGCCGCTCGGCGGACCCTCGAGGAACTCCGTAAGGAGGGACGACTAGCCCGCCGTCGAACTGCCGGCCGACTGATCTACTGGCGATCCGAGACCGAACACCGGCAGGGACCACCGGGCGGTCCCTCACCGAGGCGTGGCTGAGGACACGACGACCATCAGATCGGTTAAAACGGCGCAGAAGAACTTTGAGACGCGACTCGAGGACATCCAATGTTCCGCGTGGAGGTCGCCGTTGATCGCTGGCAGTTCGCAGACTCGGTCAATTGATTGGTGATCGAAACAGTAGGTAAGTCTGAAACCCGTTGACCGACCGCGCCGATATCGTAGGGCTTGGCAACTTTTGCTCCACTCGAGGTTGCATCGGAGTCAACCCCCTCGAGACCGGGCCAAAGGGTCGTATCGGATCCCTTGAACGTCGGCAAGCCCGCGTTGAGGTGGCTCGAGAGAGCGGTCACGATCGATTGACTGCAGTCCGATACTGGTTGCCCGAATCGCTGGAACTCGACGTCGTGAGGTGATTTTTGCATTGACCGAATCGTATCAGTGGTAGTTACATACTACCCACCTAACCTTTTTACCGGGGTTCGTGCTATCCGCGAGCAATGGGGGCGACACCACTGAATTCGTCCGGGGACGGAACCGAAATGGACGGTCCGGGTGATGGCGACCGCTCCGGTGAGGAGCCCGCGATCACGGCCGCCGAGCCGACCTTGAGCGAAGACGACCTCTTCGAACTGCTCGCCAATCGACGCCGACGCTACATCCTCCACGAGCTCATGCGGGCTGGGGACGCCATCGATATCGGAACCCTCTCGGAGGAGATCGCCGCGAGCGAGGACGGCCTCGAGGTCCACGAGATCTCGAGCAAGGATCGAAAGCGCGTCTACACGGCGTTGCACCAGTCGCACTTGCCGAAGATGGACAAGACGGGCGTCGTCGACTTCGACAGCGACCGGGGGACGGTCGAACCGACGGCGGCGCTCGAGGACGTCGAGATCTACATGGACGTCGTCCGCGGGCGTGAACTCCCCTGGAGCGACTACTATCTGGGGCTGACGGCGCTCTCTGCGATCTTGCTCGCCGCCTCGACGCTGGCGATCGGCCCCTTCGCGGCGCTCCCGCTGTCCGCCTGGGGCGCGTTCGTGGTCGTCTCCTTCGGCGTCTTCGCGCTCGCCCACCGCTACTACGCCCGACGGAATCGCCTGGGAATCGACCGTGATCCGCCGGAGGTCGAATACTCGTATGTCGAGTGACGCCGCCGGATCCGACGATCAGACCATCAATGCGGACGAGAACGCTCGAGTCACGATCCCATGAAACGAACGAGACGCGCTGCCCTGGCGATGCTCGCCGGCTCGAGCAGTCTGCTCGCCGTCGAGACGCTTGGCTTCTCGAGCGGCACCGTCGAGCGTGACGTCGCGATCGACGTGGTGAGCGATCACGAGGCGTACCTCGGGTTGGTCGAGAAAGAAGGGGATGAGACCGTCGAAACGGAGGGCGTCCTGTTCGAGGGCGACTCCGATCGGTACCCGCCGGCGACGTTCCAGGTGACGAATCAACTGCCGGAACCGGTCTCGGTCGCGCTGGCGCTCGACGACGAGACCGACCTTCGGTTCGTCGAGGTCGACGGAGCAACGGTCGACGACCTCCGACTCGAGGTCGACTCGGAAGACTGCGAGGACGGTCGCCTGTGTCCCGGTGACTCGAGTAGGGTCGCGATCGATTTCGACCTGACCGCGGACCTGCCAGTTGCCGAGCGGACGATCGAGACCGACCTCGTGATCGAGGCCGATGGCGAGTCCACGACGGTCGACGCCGAGCGAACGCTCGAGCTTCGTCCGGGAATCCTGGCCGTTATCGATCTGGGTCCGTTCCGGATCGTCGTCAGGAAGATTCGAGACGAGACGCGAGACTCCCGCGACGACAAGATCGTCGTCGAAGTCGTGAACACGCGTACGGGACGATCGGCCGACCCGATAGCTGTGGACGCGGTCTCCGTTCCGCGACTGCGACTGAAACTAACCGACCACCCGGGGCGACCGGCTGGCTTGAACGCGTCGGCCGAAGCCGCGGAGGCCCCGGTCGTCAACGCCGCCTCCGGTGTCTCGGCCGACGTCGAGTTCCCGGACGAAACGAGCGGGCTCGACGCAACGGAAAGCGGGGACGAATCGGCGGCAGACGACTCGGACGACCTCGTCGTCACGCTCGATCCCGACGGCGCCGACGACACGGAGGAGATTTCGATCTCGCTCGACGACGCACCGTAGCGATCACGATCAGTGAGCGTCGATGATCTCCTCGGCGAACGTCTCGAGCGCCCACTCCCGATCCTCGTTCTGGAGGCCGACGATGACGTGGTCGAGCCCGTAGTCTTCGAGCCGGCGGAAGTACTCGCGGAACCAGTCGACGCCGGCGCGGAAGCCGAGATGTAGCGGCTCGGGGTCGGCCTCGCGGTCGTCGGCGAACTCGACCCGGACCGCGATGGCGAACGGTTTCTCGCCCGCCGTGGCTCGCCAGCCCGAGAGATAGGTCTCGAGGGTCGACTCGGGGAGGTGGTAGAAGAGCCAGCCGTCGCCGTGGTCGGCGATCCACTCGCGGGACTGGCGGGCGTTGCCGGTGGGCAACAGCGGAATCGTCTCCTCGGTCGGACTCGGGACGACGTCGAGGTCGCCCTCGAGCGAGCCCCACTCGCCCTCGAGTTCGGGGTAGTCCTCTCGCCAGACCGTCCGGAGGGTCGTGACGGCCTCGCGGAACGCGCGACCCCGGTTCTCGCGGTCGACGCCGAAGGCGGGGTACTCGGGGTCGCGATCGCCGGAGGCGACGCCCATCACGAGCCGGCCGCCCGAGAGCCGGTCGACGGTGGCCGCCGACTTCGCGACGTGCAAGGGGTGACGGAGCGTGAGGACGACGCTCGAGGTGCCGAGTGCGACGTCGTCGGTGTGGGCGGCGACGTGGGAGAGCCACGGCCATGTGTCGAACGTCTGGCCGGCGTCGCCGAACTTCGGCCAGTAGGTCGGGACGTCTCGCGCCCAGAGCCCGTCGAAGCCGACGGCCTCGGCGTGGCTCGCCAGCTCGAGTTCTCGTTCGACGTCGGGGGTCGAGCGGTTCGATCCAGTGAGCGGAAAGCCGGCGCCGAACGTCAGGCCGTCGTCGTCGAACAGTCGGCGGTAGCCTGCGTTTTCGTGTCCGGTGGGCATTCGCTCGAGCTATCGGCTGTGGTCGGATGACGGTGACGGTTCGGAGGTCGGACTCGTCGACCACGGTCGGCTCGACCCACGCTACTCTCGTCGCGGGTTCGAAATAGAAAATCGAATCGGCTGCGGGGTCGTCGA
This sequence comes from Natrialbaceae archaeon B1-Br10_E2g2, assembly GCA_001563805.1. Classification (GTDB taxonomy): domain Archaea; phylum Halobacteriota; class Halobacteria; order Halobacteriales; family Natrialbaceae; genus Natrarchaeobaculum. The sequence goes on along the minus strand of LKMK01000011.1, from coordinate 1,883 downwards.
AGCTGCGATCAGTCGTCGGCGGGCGTCGCGCCGGCGCCACCCTCCTCGGCCTGTGCCTTCGTCCAGGCGAGCTTGCCGCCGGCGGCGAGGATGTCGCGTTCGCGCTCGGAGGCGTCGAGCGTTGCGGTGTACTCGTCGTCGCCGTTGACGCGGATCGTGAACTCCTCCTGGCCGCTCGTGACGGCCTCGTCGACGTCGTCGACGATCTCGACCTCGTCACCCTGGCCGATGGCGTCGTAGGTCTCTTCGTCGATCGTCAGCGGGACGATACCGAAGTTAAAGAGGTTCGCACGGTGGATCCGGGCGAAACTCTGGGCGAGGACGGCCTCGATGCCCAGATACATCGGACACATTGCAGCGTGTTCGCGCGAGGAGCCCTGGCCGTAGTTCTCGCCGGCGACGAGGACGCCGCCGCCGGCCTCCTGGGCGCGCTCGGAGAACGTGTCGTCGACCCGGGAGAGCGTGAACTGCGAGAGCTTCTCGATGTTCGAGCGGTACATCAGGATGTCCTGGGTAGCGGGGATGATGTGGTCGGTCGTGATGTTGTCCTCCATCTTGAGGAGGACGTCCCCCTGGATGTCGCTGTCGATGCCCTCGCGGAGCGGGACGTCGCCGATGTTCGGCCCCTTCACGAGGTCGTCGTCGACGGCCTCCTCCGGGGTGATGAGGTCCGTCTTCGAGCCATCGTACTCGTCGGGGAGTTCGATACCCGGGTCCTCGAGGTCGCCGAGTTCGCCCGCGAGGTCGCGGGGATCGACGATCTCGCCGGCGATCGCCGCGGCGGCGGCGACCTCGGGGCTACAGAGGTAGACGTTGTCGTCTTCGATGCCCGACCGGCCCTCGAAGTTGCGGTTGAACGTCCGCAGCGAGACGGAGTCGCTGCCGGGCACGTGACCGATGCCGATACAGGCGCCACAGGTCGCTTCCGAGAAGTTGACGCCCGCGGCCATCATCTCGGCGACCCAGCCCTCCCGGGCGAGCATCTCGGAGGCCTGTTTGGAGCCGGGCGCGACGATCATCTCGGTTTTCATGTCGATCTCACGCCCGTCGAGCATCTTCGCGGCGGGCAGGATGTCCTCGTAGGCGCCGTTGGTACAGGAGCCGACGATGACCTGGTCGACCGACTCGCCGGCGACCTCGCGAACCGGCACCACGTTGTCGGGCATCGAGGGCTGGGCGATCAGCGGCTCGAGATCGGAGAGGTCGACGACGATCTCGTCGTCGTACTCGGCGCCGTCGTCGGGCTGGAGTTCGACGTACTCGTCTTCACGACCGACGCGCTCGAGGTAGTCTTCGGTCTGTTCGTCGGTCGGGAACAGCGACGAGGTCGCGCCGAGTTCGGTGCCCATGTTGGTGATCGTCATCCGCTCGGGCGCGGTGAGCGACTCGACGCCGGGCCCGGTGTACTCCAAGATCTTGCCGACGCCGCCCTTGACGGAAAGGCGCCGGAGCAGCTCGAGGATGACGTCTTTCGCGGTGGCCCACTCGGGGAGTTCGCCCTCGAGGCGGACGCTGACGACCTCGGGCATCTCGATGTAGTACGGTGCGCCGCCCATCGCGACGGTGACGTCGATGCCGCCGGCGCCGATGGCGAGCTGGCCGAGCCCGCCCGGCGTCGGCGTGTGGCTGTCGGAGCCCAGCAGCGTCTTGCCGGGCGCGGCGAAGTTCTCGCGGTGGACGTTGTGGCAGATCCCGTTGCCGGGGCGGGAGAAATAGGCGCCGTACGTGCCGGCGGCAGAACGAAGGAATCGGTGGTCGTCGGTGTTTTTGAAGTCGAACTGGTAGGTCTGGTGGTCACAGTACTGTGCGGCGATCTCCGTCTGAACCTCGTCCAGTCCCATCGCCTCGAACTGGAGCCAGACCATCGTCCCGGTGGTGTCCTG
>LKMK01000010.1 GCA_001563805.1 Natrialbaceae archaeon B1-Br10_E2g2 | reverse complement strand
CCGCGGTCGTCCGATCCGTCAGCGCCTCGGTCGTCCCGGAGGCCGTCTGCAGCGTCTCGTTGATCGCCTCGTAGAGCGACTCGAACGCCACGTCACCGTTCTCGAGCCGCCAGTCGGCGACCGGACGGCGCTCGAGTCCGCAGGTCGGACACTCCTCGTCGTCGGTCAGCGGCTCGAGACAGCCCTGACAGCGCTCGAGGGCGACCACGATGGTCTCGCCGAGGGCGACGATCCCCCGGAGTTCCGACTGCAGTTTCGTCGCCGTGCCCGTGAACTCGGCGAGCGCGTCGCCGAGGGTCGGGTCGAGCCCGTCGCTGTCGACGGCGTGGAGGTGCTCGAGGCCGGCGTCGACGGAGTCGATCGCGAGGAGCACCTCGCGACGGGCCTGGCGGTACTCGGCGGCGGCCGTGGTGTCGGGGTCGAGCGTGGACGCGTCCGCCTCGACGGCTCCGGGGAGTCCAGTCGTCAGCGACGCGAAGGCGGCGACGGCCGAGACCGTCACCCCCTCGCGTTCGGTCGTCTTCCTGACGAGGTCGAACAGCGCCGACGGCTCGGCGATCTCACCGGCGGTCGGCGCCGTGCGCAGCGACGCGAAGCAGGGCGTACAGACCGTCACGAGCGCGCTCTCGTGGATCTGGCCCTCGAGGGGAACCGCGCCCACGGGGGAGAGCCGAAGGCCCGCGGGATCCTCCTCGGCCGTCGTTCCACAGCGTCGGCAGGTGTGGTCGTCCCGCTCGAGGACGGCAGCCCGATCGCCGTGCCACTCACCTGAAGTCACGAGCGAGCGAAGACGGGGGACCGTGAAAAGTACTCCGGCAGCGGCTTCGGTCGACGTCGATGTCGAGCGCCGGGGGTCGCATGCGACCGTATATCACTCGTGGTGTCGTAGGACGAGTATGTCCGATCTAGCACCCGACTTCCGACTCGAGTGGGCGACAGATCGCGAGTCGCTGGCGGCCGTGTTCCGGGCGCTCGCGACCGCACTCGAACGCAACGAACCGGTCCAGGTCCGTGACGAGGACGCGACCGTCACGCTCGAGGTGCCGTCACAGGTCGTCGCCTCGCTCGAGGTCGACGCCGGGTCCGGCGAGGCGGGCGCAGCAGACGACGTACCGCCCGAAAGTGCCGGCGAGGAGGCTGTGAGTGCACTCGCGGTCGACCTCCAGTGGGACGACGACGGCTCGAGCGTTCGGATCGCCCCCGGTGAGGAGGACGAAGTGGACGCCCCGACGTCCACCGACGGGGTGACGGTGATCGACCCGCGGGACGACCCCGTAGCGCCGACGGAGACGCCGAACGAGGCGTCGTCGGCGGCGGCTCCGACGGAGGCCGTGGTTCCGAAACACAAGCGTCGGTCGGACGGAACGACGGCGCCGGATCGACCCGATCCGAGCGAGGGGAGCCGGGAGTCACGCCGGAGCCGATTCGAGGTGTACGAGGATCGCGCCGGGAAGTGGCGCTGGCGGCTCGTCCACTGGAACGGACACATCGTTGCCGACGGCGGCCAGGGGTACGCCTCGAAGCGAAACGTCAAGCGGGCCGTCCGGGGTGTGATGCGGACAGCGTCGACCGCACGGCTGGTCGAACGCGAGCGAAACTGACGGCTCGTCGACTCGACACCCTATAAGGCCCCGATTCAGGGCCGGAGGTCGTCGAACTCGAGATCGACGTCGAACTCCGGGGCTCGATCCAGCGCCTCGTACTGGAGCGTCGGCGTGACGTCCGGGGGAACGGCGTTGTGCTCCCGCAAGAAGTCGACGATGCCACGTTTCCCGCCGAAGTCACCGCGGTAGCGCCGGAAGAGTCGCGGAACGGTCGCGACGTTCGACTCGGGCTCGTAGCCGACGTTCTCCTCGAGAAACCACTCGGCGGCGATGTCGAGGTCCTCGTCGACGTCTTCGGGCGAGTAGACGGCGATCGGTGGACCGCTCTCACCCCCACGGGACAGCGCGAAATGAATTCGCGGATCACACTCGGGGAGTCGAAACTGGCGCTCGAACGAGGAGGGGAACGGCCGGGGCAGGTAGCCAAACCCCCACCGATGTTTCGATCGGCGCAAGAGGCCGTGTTCGAGGTCGTAGAGGCTCAGTCTGACGCCCCCGATAGGAATGCGGTCGCGAGCGAAGAACGTCCAGCGGTCGATCGCGGTTCCCTCGAGCAACGATCGGTCGTCGTCTTCTAAGAGCACGTGTCCGTAGGCGTTGTAACAGTTGAGCCAGAACGAGAGCTTGCGGGTGCGCGTCGACAGCGCTCGCTCGAGTCGTGGGCGCTCGAGGGTCGCCAGCTGTCGTTGCAGCCAGTCGGCGTCACCCTCGGTCTTGATCGTGTAGAGGAGATCCGCCGCGAGGGAGACCGGGTCGAGCTGCGTGGCCATTCGTTCGACTAGTCGCGAACCAGTTCCTTCAAGCCGTGTGGCGGCTGAAACCGACAGTCTGGCGACTGGATATGTTATCCCCACGGGCGGATTGGCGCCTGGAGAGCTGTGCTCCGAATATGTCGGCCCCACGCTTATCCGGACGAACGTAGTCTGCGCTGACGTGAACCGCAGTACGGGCTACCTCCTCGTCCTATTCGCGATCTTCGCGTATCTCTCGTGGCAGCTCGTCACGCCGTTTCTCGGGTTCGTCCTCGCGGCGATCCTCATCGCGTTCGTCCTGAGGCCGCTGCAGACTCGTCTCGAGCGCGTCCTCCCGGCGGGCGTCGCCGCGTTCTCGCTGGTCGTCCTCGCCGTCGTGGGGGGTATCGTCCCGTTCGTCCTCGTCGCACTGGTCGTCGCCGAGGACGCCGCCGACCTCGTCCGCGACCTCGAGCCAGACGACCTCGCCGTCGCCGAACTCGAGCGCTGGCTCGAGGACGAACTCGGCGTCGAGGTCGACGTGACGGAGGCGGTCGTCGACTCGGCCGAACAGATCGGGACGATTCTCATAGAGCAAACGACCGCCTGGTTCAGCGTGCTCACGCACACGCTGATCGGCCTCGGGCTGTCACTGTTCGTCCTCTACTACCTGCTCAAGGAGGGCGACGCGCTGATGGCGTGGCTCCGCGACCGGACGCCGCTGCCCGAGGACGTACAGGACGACCTCTACGGGGAACTCGACGAAGTGATGTGGGCAGTGCTCGCCGGCCACGTACTGATCGCCATCGTCGAGGGCGTCATCGCCGGCCTCGGCCTGTTCGCGACCGGCATCCCGAACGCCGCCTTCTTTACGTTCGTGATGGTCATCCTCTCGCTCGTGCCGCTGATCGGAGCGTTTCTGGTGTGGGGGCCAGCCGTCGCTTACCTGTTTCTGACCGGCGAACCGGTGCTCGCGGTCGCGCTCGCGATCTACAGCGCCGTCGTGGTCGGCATCGCTGACGACTACCTCCGGCCGATCGTCGTCGACCGCTACGCCGAACTCAGCCCCGCGATCGTCATTCTCGGCGTCCTCGGCGGGATCTACGCCTTCGGAATCATGGGACTGTTCTTCGGGCCCGTCGTGCTCGGAGCCCTGCTCGCGACGGTCGACGTCCTCGACGAACACTACGAACGACTCACTGACGCCGAGCGGGCGTGACTCACTGGCCCTCGAGGGCCCACGACTGCCGTGACGGCGCCATACGGCAGGCCCGGCCGACCGTGGGAATGTGCCCCGCGCTTATACCGATCGCGGTGCAACGAGTCAGTATGCACGTGTTGGTACCCATGGACGATTCGGAGCAGGCCCGAGCAGCACTCGAGCATGCGCTGGAAGAACGACCCGACGCACAGATCACTGCGTTACACGTCATCGACCCGAGCACCGCCGTCTACGGCGAGGGCGGGATCTACGCCTACGACGCGCTCATCGAGAGCCGACGGGAGGCCGCAGAGGCGCTGCTCGAGGACGCTGCAGCGATCGCCGACGAACACGGCGTCGACCTCGAGACGGAGACGGTGGTCGGACAGGCGGCACGGGAGGTCGTCGAGTACGCCGACGAACACGACGTCGATCGGATCTTCATGGGCAGTCGCGGGCGTTCGGGCGCCTCGCGGGTGTTGCTGGGCAGCGTCGCCGAGAACATCGCACGCCGGGCGCCGGTGCCGGTGACGATCGTTCGGTAACGACCGCGCTGGCGAGCCATCGGTGTCGAGGCCCGATCCGTCGGGCTTTTGCCCGCCCGTCCCCGACGGTGTCACAAGACGGATGGCCCGATACCACATCGAGACCTACGGCTGCACCTCGAATCGCGGGGAGAGCCGCGAGATCGAGCGACGGCTCCGTGACGCCGGTCACCACCGCGTCGACGGGCCCGACGACGCCGACGTGGCCATCCTCAACACCTGTACGGTCGTCGAGAAGACCGAACGGAACATGCTCAGGCGGGCGGAAGAACTCGCCGCCGAGACGGCCGACCTCTACATCACGGGCTGTATGGCCCTCGCACAGGGCGAGGCGTTCGCCGACGCCGACGTCGACGGCGAGGTCCTCGGCTGGGACGAGGTCCCCCAGGCGGTCACCAACGGCGAGTGCCCGACGACGACGCCCGACGCAGAGCCCGTCCTGGACGGCGTCGTCGGCATCCTCCCGATCGCGCGGGGCTGTATGTCCGACTGCTCGTACTGCATCACCAAACACGCCACCGGCAAAATCGAGTCGCCGCCGATCGAGGAGAACGTCCGCACGGCTCGCGCGTTGATCCACGCCGGCGCGAAGGAGCTCCGGATCACCGGCCAGGACACCGGCGTCTACGGCTGGGATCAGGGCGAACGCACGCTCCACGAACTGCTCGAGCGCATCTGCGCCATCGACGGCGAGTTCCGGGTCCGTGTAGGCATGGCGAACCCAAAAGGCGTCCACGGCATCCGCGAGGAGCTCGCCGAGGTCTTCGCCGCGAACGAGGAACTCTACGACTTCCTCCACGCGCCCGTCCAGTCGGGCTCGAACGACGTCCTGGGTGACATGCGCCGCCAGCACCAGGTCGGCGAGTACCTCGAGGTCGTCGACGCTTTCGACGCCCGGCTCGAGTACTGGACCCTGTCGACGGACTTCATCGTCGGCTTTCCGACGGAGACCGACGACGACCACCGAAAATCCCTCGAGTTGCTCCGCGAGACTCGCCCCGAGAAGGTGAACGTCACCCGCTTCTCGAAGCGGCCTGGCACCGACGCCGCCGACATGAAGGGGCTGGGCGGGACGCTCAAGAAGGAACGCTCGAAGGAGATGAGCGCGCTCAAACGCGAGATCGTCGGCGAGACCTACGAGTCGATGGTCGGCGAGACCCGCACGGACTGTCTGGTCGTCGAGGAGGGCGTCGGCGACTCCGTGAAGTGTCGTGACTCCGCGTACCGACAGCTCATCGTCCAGCAGGCGAGCGACCACGGCTTGGCGCCCGGCGACTTCGTCGACCTCGAGGTGACGGCCCACGAGACGATGTACGCCTTCGCCGAGCCAGTCTGATCGGCACGCCAGTGGATCCCCTGTCCGGCCGTTTCAGGGCTGGAGGGCGATCCATTCGACGGCGATGACCGGCCAGTAGACGAATCGGGCGGAGCGCGACGCTGGCTTCATACGGTTTACTGTACGTCAGTTCCGGCCCAACCGGCGCCCGGGTCGCGGTTGTGCCGATACATCGGCACCGGAATCCGTATCAGAGCCGGTCGACGGCGGCTTCAATCTCGGATCGCGGCAGCGGGGAGATCCAGTCGTCGGCGACGAACGCGTACTGGACCTCGAGCGCCGGGTCGATCACGAACGCCGAGCGCCACGGGGTCGAGACGCCCGCCATGTGCTCGCGGTCGGCCAGCAACTCGAGCGACTCGCTGACGGTCCCGTCCACGTCGGCGAAAAAGCGAAACCCCGGAGACTCGAGCCAGCGGAGAAACTCGTTCTGGGCGTACGGCCCGTCGCGGCTAACGCCGAGGACGGATACGCCGTCGAACTCGTCCCAGCCGGCGCGGATGAACCGTTTCCACCAGTTCTGTGCAATTGCGCTGAACGCAAAGCCCGTACAGATCAGGACGGCACCGCGGTCGTCGACCGCCGTGGAGAGGCTGGTCGAACGGAACGTTTCCCCGTCACAGCACAGCGCCTCGAAGTTCGGAACCGTCTCGCCGGCCGTCGGTGGCATACCCCGACCTCGTCACCCGGGACCAAAAAGCTCCGTTCGGCGGCTACTTCGGCGGCGGAGACGACCACCCAGCCTTTTGCCACCGCGAGTCGAACGCCGGCACATGTTCACGCTTTACCGTCTCGAGGGCTGTCCGTACTGCGAGATCGTCGTCGACCGACTCGAGGAACTCGACGTCGACTACGAGAGCGTCTGGGTCGAAGGGCTCCACTCGAAACGCGACGCGGTCAGACGCGTCTCCGGCCAGCGCCAGGTCCCCGTGATCGTCGACGACGGCGCCGGCGTCACGATGGCCGAGTCCGAACGGATCCTCGAGTACCTCGAGCGGTCGTACACCTAAGGTCGGTCCGGCGGGCGTCGTATCCCGGTCACTCCCCGTCCAGACTGTGCGGATCGAGTCCGGGGTCCTCGACCGCGGGTGCACCGATCGCGAGGACGACGCCGCGCTCGTCGCCGACGTTTCGGTGGCCGTGCCCGATCTCGGGTTTGGCGAGCCAGGCGGCTCCGGGGCCGACCTCGACGTACTCCTCCTCGCCGGAGCGGCCGAGTTTCAGCGAGAACTCGCCCTCGAGGACGTAGTACAGCTCTTCCTGTTCGCTGTGGGCGTGGTACTGGATCTCCTCGCCCGGCTCGAAGTACCAGAGCTTGCAGTTGACGTGTTCGGCGCCGAGCGCCTCGTCGAGGGCCGTGATCTCGAGGTCGGGCGGCACCTCGTCGATCTCCGAGAGGTCGGTGGTCGGCACGTCGTCGGTCTGAACTACCTCGTATTCCATGCGTGCCGTGACCACGACACAATGTAACAAAAGCGTACGGACCGCCCGTCCGGATCGCCGACACCGACCGGTCAGAGGGACTCCTGTCCGTCAGTTCCGGCCCGACCGCGAACTCCTGCGGTCGGGGCGGTAACTCGGTACAGCAGCCCGCATCAGTCGAAGACGACCGCACTATCTGCGTCGGGGACCGTCGCACCCTCCTGGTCGGCGAACGCTGCGTGGACGCGCTCGTAGGTCTCCGAGAGCGCCTCGACGATCACCGAGGTGTCGCTCAGGACGGGCATGAAGTTGGTGTCGCCGCGCCAGCGCGGAACGACGTGCGTGTGGAGGTGGTCGCCGATCGAGCCGCCGGCGCCGTCGCCGAGATTGAGGCCCGCGTTGAAGCCGTCGGGCTCGAGTGCGACCTCGAGCGCGTCGAAGGTCCGCTGTTTCAGCCGCGCGTGATCGAGCAGTTGCTCGTCGGTGAGCGCACCGTACTCGCCCGTGTGAACGCGGGGGATTACCATCGCGTGGCCCGGGTTGTACGGGTAGTTGTTCAGCATGACGAACGCCCGCTCGGACCGTGCGACGATCAGGTTCTCCCGATCGGCGTCCCGTTCGGGGAGTTCACAGAACACGCAGTCGACGACGTCGGGGTTCTTGTCTTCGCGTTCGATCCACTCGATCCGCCACGGGGCGAACACCTGCTCCATGCGCCCACGTACTCGAGCCGACGCCAAACGAGTTGTGCACCGAGTGGCGAAACCGGCGGAGAACCGTCCCGCTCGAGCGTCGTGCCCACGGCCGGAACGGCAGACCCGCGAGCCTCACCTCCCGCGGCCGGGACAGTCGCCCGCCGACTCGAGCGACAGTCCTGGCCCCAGTATGACGGGTCAAGCGACCGTTTTGAACGGTATCGAACGCTCTCAGCCCGTTTGTTGGTCGGCGGCCCTGTTCGCCTCACGGCTCGTAACAAAGCGTGGCTTTAAGACAACAGTATCGAAAGTAGACGGGTAATGGCAACGACAGATGACTCATTCAATGGGTTAACCGAGCACTGTGAGAACTGTGGACTCGATACGCTCCACGAAGTCTCGGTCCAGATCCGAACCGAAAGCACCAAAGAAGAGAACGCGCAGTTCTCGCGTGAGCCCTACCGCGTGAGCGAGTGCCAGCGCTGCGGTCACCGATCGAGCCAGCGGATGAACAACGCCTGATCGGCATCGAATCGACGCGATCGAGCCGTTCGGTACCCGGTCACTCACCCGACAACCACCCCCTACTTCTCGTCGACCCGGGGCCACCGACGTGGCTCCGTCGGCGATACGCGCTACCCGACCAGCGACGTCACCCGTTCGTCGTCAGTTCCCAGCCGCGTTCCGTTCGGTGGACGATCCCTTCGTCGGCCATCACCTCGAGCAACTCGGCGACGACCTCGCGCGGGGCGCCGACCTCTCGGCCGAGTTCGCTGATCGACTTCGGCTCGGAGCGCACGCTCGCCAGGACGTCGGCGTAGATTCGACTCTCCGGACCCGCACCGACGATCTCCGAGACGCGATCGAGCACGTCACAGAGCTGTCCCTGCACCCACCGCTGGGCGAGCGAGAGCTCGTTTTCGAGCTGTTCTAAGTCCTCGAGCGCAGAGAGGAGGTCGTCGAGCTGGTCGGTCTCGTCCCAGGCGACGTCGAGCGAGAGGTGTCGACAGGTCGTGATGTCGAAACTGTTATTCGACGGGTAGGCGCTCTTGCTCGCGTAGCCGTACGGGGAGACGTTCACCTCGAGTCTGACGTTCCGGGCGATGTGGAAGTACTTTCGGCGCTGGTCGTCGACCCGGCTCTCGATCAGGCCAGCCTCCTCGAGTTTTCGCAGGTGCTCGATGACCGCCTTGGGACTCACGCCGAGATACTCGGAGATTTCCGTAACATAACAGGGCTTCCGGGCGAGCAATCGGAGAATGCGCCGCCGATTCTCGTTCCCCAGCAGATCCAACAACGCGGCGGAGTCCATCGAGCGACGATAGAGCCTCGCTGCTGAAAAGGGTGTCTGCTCGCGGGCCATCGGCTCTTCCTACTGGCCGTCGTCGGCTGATCTCGAGGAGCAACGGCGGCCGTGGAAGAGCGTCCGCGAGATCAGCCGCCAGCCACGTCGTCAGGCGGGCCGCCATCGGCATCTGACTCCTCGTCGGCTTTCGCGTCGTCGCTCTCGTCGGCGTCCACATCATCGCTCTCGTCGGCTCCCGCGTCGTCGGCCGGCGAGCCCTCACGCTCCTCGCTCGAGGCGTCACCGTCAGAGGGTCGCTCGTCCGGCGGACCGGAATCACCGTCGCCCCCTGACTGGCCGGGCGACGCCCGGTCGTCGGTCGGCTGACCTGCGCCCGGACGGTCGTCGACACCAGCCAGCCCGCGTGCGGTCTCGGCGACGTCCGGACCGGCCAGTTCGGAGGCGTTCGACCGCAACGCACCGAGTCGCTCCCCGTCGACGCCGGACTCGTTCGCCCGGTGTTCGGCCCGTTCGATCGACCGATCGAGCGACGCGAGTTCGACGGTCAGTCTCGTCAACCTGGCCTGGTGCTCCGGCTGAGAGAGGTTCTCGTCGGCCCGTAGCTCGTCGCGTTCGGCCTCGAGTTCGTCGACGCGGTCCTCGAGGACGACGGTCCGGTCACCGACGACGTCAGCCCGACTCTGGTTCGCGGCGTTTTCGAACGCCGCATCGAACATCCTCGATTCGACCGTGTGCTCGGCCTGGGCTGCGTTCGACTGCATGAACGCGGAGACGCTCGCGTTAGACGAGTCGCTCTCGTTCGCCGAGTCGTTCTCGTCCATGGCGTCGATATTCTCAACGGCCGGTCGGTCAGCGTCGCCGAGTTCGGTTGCGACGGCACCGCTCGCTGCCGGAGCGAACGCCACGCCGGCGACGGCGAGGATCACGAGCAAGACGACGGGCCGAGTCGAGGTCATCGCTCCACCGTTGGCCCGAACGTGGTAAAAAGTCGAACTTTCGTTCGGACCGTTTATCGAACTGTCTCACGCGTCGAGCGGATTCGAAAGCGTTTACAAATCGTTCTTTTCGTTTCGTTCCGCCGTTCTGGCGCTGTACGGACGTCCGCCCGGAGAACCGGCCGAAAGAGCGTGACAGTGAGGATCGCCGCTCGAGAAGGACGCTGATAGCGATACAAATTAAATCTGTCTGGAAATAGTTATCCGTCTCCGCACCATGTGTCTTGTTATCATGTTCGAAGTGTTCTCGCGAAGCTACTATCTCGGGCGTCTCTACGTGACGCCGGTCGACGACGATCGGGCACTCATGCACCGTGATCAGCACGAACACATCAACGAAGCGGTGTACGCGACCGGCGAGGGCGTCGAGCGCCTGGACGCGCCGCTGGTGATGAAACTCGAGTCCGGGCACTTCCCGGTCCACGGCGACGACGCGGTGCCGGCGAACACGCTCGCCGTCCCCGAGTCGCTGCTCGAGGGGACAGACGTCCGAAATCCCCCGTCGCTTCGTGAAGTGTTTCTCGCCCGCCGCGAGCGGGCACGACAGCTGCTCGAGTACGCCGGTGGCTGGCAGCCGTCCGGGAACGAGACGACCGGGCGGTTCGATTCGGAGCCGGGCGACGGCTACCCGAACGCCGGAACCTAAAAGTAGCCTCGCTTCGCGTTTTCGGCAGGATGTTCGACGTCGACGCGTTGCTCGGCCGGGCGTCGCTCAAAGACCGCATCGAAGAACTGGAGGAGGAAAACGAGCGACTGGAAGCACGCTACGAGGCCGAATCCGACCGTCGAGCGGACGCCACGACGGCCAGACAGGAGGCCGAACGACGGGTCAACCGCCTCGAGGACCGCATCGCCCAGCTCGAGGGCGAACTCGAGCGCCGTCGCGAGGACGAAACCGGGCTCGAGTATCGACGGCGCGACCGAGTCCGGGGGGCCGAACTCGCCGACGTCGTCGACCGACTGGCGTCGGTCAGGACGGGAGCCGAGGGCGCACTGACCGCGTTCGTCGACGACGCCGGCGTCGATGCGCTCGACGTGGACCTCGAGGCGGTGCTTGGCGACCGCGTGGCCCTGCTCGAGGACGCCGCGCCGTGTCTCTGCTGTGTCGACGACGCCGGGCTGGTCGCCGTCGCGCTCGACCCGCCCGTCCGTCCCGACCTCGAGCCGACCTGGGACGACCGCTTCGCGCTCGAGCGCGAGTGGTTCCTCCCGACCGGTCGGTACGTCCTCGCGCTGGTCCGGGCGGACCTGTTCGCCGTCGGCGGCTACGAGGGCGACGAGCGGGTCGACTACCGCGGATTCGAGAGCGACGTCAAAGGCAGCCACTCGAAAGGCGGCTTCTCACAGGCCCGCTTCGAGCGCATTCGCGACGACCAGATCGACGACCACCTCGATCGCTGTGTCGAGGCGCTCGAGGCGTTCCTCGATGACGAGCCGTCGACGCCGCTGTATCTCACCGGCCAGCGCGGCGTCCTCGAGACGCTGGCCGACGAATCGGGCCTCGAGCCGACGGCTACGGCCGCCGTCGACGCGACCGGCGACCCGAAACCGGCACTCGAGGACGCTCACCGTGCGTTCTGGACGACGGACCTCCGCGTGCTGTGACGACTCGGACGATACGGAGTCCCAGGGCACGAACTATAGTAGTTTAAGTCCCCGGTCGGCCATGTCGTGGGTATGCACGTCGCGATCCTCGCCCACGAGAAGTTCCCCGACCGCGCGAAGACCGCACTCGGCGTCCTCCGGTACGCCGACTACGAGGCCGTCGCCGTTCTCGACCGTGAGAGCGCCGGCGACCGCGTCACCGACTACGTTCCGGACGTCCAGGACGCACCGATCGTCGCGGGGATGGACGACCTCGAGGACGACGCCGTCGACACCCTGCTGATCGGCATCGCGCCCATCGGCGGCGGCTTCGACGAGAGCTGGCGCGAGGACGTCCGCACGGCCCTCGAGTACGGCTGTGACGTTATCTCCGGCCTCCACTACTTCCTGGCCGACGACGAGGAGTTCGTCCGGCTAGCCGAGGAGAACGGCTGTGAGCTCCGGGACGTCCGCAAGCCCCACGACGAGCTGACGGTCGCCGAAGGGGTCGCCGACCAGGTCGACGCGGAGGTGATCCTGACCGTCGGCACCGACTGTTCGGTCGGCAAGATGACCGTCTCGATGGAACTCGCGCGTGACGCCCGCGAGGCCGGTCTCGACGCCGCCGTCGTCCCAACCGGCCAGACCGGGATCATGATCGAAGGCTGGGGCAACCCGATCGACCGCGTGGTCAGCGACTTCACCGCCGGGGCCGTCGAGGAGATGCTCCTCGAACTCGGCGACGAGCACGACTACCTCTTCGTCGAGGGACAGGGGAGTATCGTCCACCCCGCCTACTCGGCGGTGACCTGTGGCATCCTCCACGGCTCGATGCCCGACAAGCTCGTCCTCTGTCACGACGCCGGCCGCGAAGTGATCCACGGCTACGAGTCGTTCGCCCTCCCGTCGATCCCGACGTACGTCGACCTCTACGAGGACCTCGCTGCACCCGTTTCGGCGGCCGAGGTCGTCGCCGGCGCGCTGAACACCGCCGGCCTCGAGGACGACGCGGCCGCCCGCGACGCCGTCGAGACGTACGCCGAAACGCTGGGTGCGCCCGCGACCGACGTCATCCGCTTCGACACTGACGCCGTCCTCGAGGTGCTGCGATGAGCCGACGAGGGGACGACACGACGACGCTCGAAACCGGATTCGACCGTCACTCGCTGGCCCTCGAGTACCCGTTTACGATCACTCGAGGGACACAGACCGACGCCGAGGTCGTGACCGTCCGTATCGAGGACGCGGACGGCACCGTCGGCGTCGGCGGCGCGGGGCCCTCACCCCACTACGGCGAGACCGTCGACACCGTCGAAGCCGTGCTGCCGGAGCTGCTGGGCGTCGTAGAAGACGTCGGCGATCCCCACCAGCTCGCGCGGATCGAACGCCGGATGCACGAGACCGTCAATCAAAATCCCGCCGCCCGAACCGCCGTGAGCATCGCGCTCCACGACCTCGTCGCCAAACGACTCGACGTCCCCCTCTATCGCTACTGGGGACTCGATCCGACCGAGACGCTCGAGACGTCCTACACCATCGGCCTCGACGACACGGAGACGATGCGCGAGAAGACCGAGACCGCCCTCGAGCGCGGCTACGGCACGCTCAAGGTCAAACTCGGCACCGACCGCGACCTCGAGATCGTCGAGACGATCCGATCGGTCGCCCCCGACGTGCGCCTCTACGTCGACGCCAACGAGGCCTGGACCCCGCGGGAGGCCGTCTCGCGGATCGACCGGCTCGCCGAGTACGACCTCGAGTTCGTCGAACAGCCCGTCCCCGCCGAGAATCCGGAGGGGCTTCGCTACGTCTACGAGCGCTCGGCGCTCCCGATCGCCGCCGACGAATCTTGCGTCACGCTCGAGGACGTCCCGCGGATCGCGGACCGCTGTGACGTCGCGAACCTCAAGCTGATGAAGTGTGGGGGCCTGCGCGAGGCGATACGGATGATCCACACCGCCCGCGCTCACGGCCTGCAGGTGATGTGTGGCTGTATGACCGAGTCGAACGCCTCGATCGCCGCCGCCTGCCACCTCGCGCCGCTGCTCGACTACGCCGACCTCGACGGCGCGCTGTTGCTCGCGGAGGACCCGTTCGACGGCGTCCCGATGCCCGGCGGCGAGATCGATCTCGCGGGACTCGAGCGAACCGGCACCGGCGCCGGACGGTAATCGACCGGGAGGGAGACGCCGCGTCGGCTGCATCGATTTCCGCCACCCGACCGCTTTTGGGCCGAATCTGCGATGCTGGTGTATGCCCACACCCACGGCGCGGGTCACTCGAGCCGAACAGTCGAGCATCCGCGTCATGTTCGACCTCGCAGAGCGACACGACGGCGACCTCGTCAGACTCGAGGTCGGCGAGCCGGACTTCGACACGCCCGAGCACGTCGTCGATGCGGCCGCACGCGCCGCCCGCGCCGGCGAGACCCACTACACCTCGAACGCCGGGCTCCCGGCGTGTCGGCGCGCGATCAGTGACGTCCTGGCCACCGAGTTCGACGTCCGGTACGAGCCCGACGAGATCGTCGTCACCGTCGGCGGGATGGAGGCGCTCCACCTCGCGGTGCTGGCGACGGTCGGCCCCGGCGAGGAGTTGCTCGTCCCGGGACCGACCTGGCCGAACTACGGGACACAGGCGGTGCTCGCCGGCGGCTCGCTCCGTGAGGTTCCGATGCCGGCCGCGGCAGATTTCGACCTCGAGGCCGACCGCGTTATCGACGCGATGAGCGACGAGACCGGTGCGGTCGTGCTCACGACGCCGTCGAACCCGACCGGGCGCGTCTTCGATCCCGAGGCGTGTCGTGCGGTCGTCGAGGCCGCCGCCGACCACGGCGCGTACGTGATCGCCGACGAGGTCTACCTCGCCCTCACCTACGACCGCGAGCCGACGGGCATCGCCGCCTACACCGACCACCCCGACCACGTCCTCACGGTCGGCTCCTGTTCGAAAGCCTACGCGATGACCGGCTGGCGACTGGGCTGGCTCGCGGGCGACCGCCACCTCATAGAGCACGTGCTCGCGGTTCGTGAATCGACGACGGCCTGTGCCTCGAGCGTCGCCCAGCACGCGGCCATCGCCGCACTCACGGGCCCCCAGGAGCCGTTCGAGGAGATGCGCCGGGAGTTCAGGCGGCGTCGTGATCTCGTCGTCGATCGCGTCGAGGGGATCGACGGGCTCTCGTGTCCGCGACCCGAGGGGGCGTTCTACGCCTATCTCGACCCGGGCATCGACGGCGAGAGCCTCCCGCTCGCGAAGTACCTGCTCACCGAACACGGCGTCGTGCTCGCGCCGGGCGACGGCTTCGGCGACGCGACGCCGGGACGGCTCCGGCTCTCGTTTGCGAACTCCGTCGACCGGCTCGAGGAGGGGTTCGACCGGATCGAAGCCGGGTTGGCCCAGTACTGATACTGTCGGACAGAACTATTGTGAGAATTCGCCGTGTCCGTCCGGCGAATGCGCTTCAGTGACTTCTGTCCGACAGTATAATTCGATCACGGAGTCAACACATCAGTTCGCCGCCGTTGACGTTCAGCGTCTCGCCCGTGACGAACGTCGCGTCCCGCAGGTACGCCACCGCGTCGGCGATCTCGTCCGGCCGGCCGTAGCGGTCGACCGGAATCGCCGCCAGTTCCTCGCGTTTTTCCGCCGGGGACCGATCGCCGGTCATGTCGGTCTCGACGTGGCCCGGCGCGACCGCGTTCACTCGAACGTCGGGCGCGAAATCCCGCGCGTGACTCCGGGTCAGCGAGAGCATGGCCCCTTTCGAGGCGGCGTAGTGACACTCGATCGCCGCGCCGGTGTGTGCGAGAATCGACGAGACGTTCGTCACCGACGGCTCGTCCGTCGACGCGCGGAGAGAGGGGAGCGCCGCTTTGGTGACGGCGAACGCGGAGTTGACGTTCACGTCCATGATCCGGTCGAAGTCCGTCGGCTCGAGGTCCTCGGTGAAGAGGTGCTGATCGACGCCGGCGTTGTTGACGACGTGATCGACGCCCCCGAACGCGTCGGCGGCCGCCTCGACCAGTCGGGCGGCAGCGTCGGCGTTCGAGACGTCCGCTCCGACCGCGATCGCCGCCTGTCCTCGCTCGCGAATCTCGTCTGCGACCGCGTCCGCGGCGTCGGCGCTCGAGCGATAGTTCACGGCGACGTCGTATCCGTCGGCGGCGAACCGGAGTGCGATCGCCTTGCCGATTCCCCTGGACGATCCGGTGACGACTGCGGCTGGCATACGCTGACGACGGCCCGGGACCGACTTCGTCGTTTGGGTCGGGGAAATCCGCCGTCGACCGCGGCCGCTGACCCCGGGCGGCTACTGGCCACCTGAACGGTCGGACCGGGAGACGGACACCCGTCCCTCGCCGGTCTCGAGGTCGAACCCCAGCTCCGCGAGCGTCGCGGCCGTCCGTCCGTCGCCGTGGAGCAGGACCTCGACGAGGTCGTCGGGTTCGTCGACGTCGGTGCTCAGCCGGTAGGAGTCGACCGACTCGCAACTCGCGCCGATTTCGCGGGCGATCCGGCGGTGATCGAGGTAGGACGCGCCGTGGTAGTCGACCCGAAAGTCGGGGTGGCGAACCACGAGCGCGTTCGTCCCGCCGCCACGTCCCGGCGCGATCACCACGTCCGCGTCGGGGGCGAACAGTCGCTCGAGCGCGGCCGGCGTCACCAGCGCGAGATCGGCCATGACGACGGCGACCGTCTCGCCGGCCGTCGTCGGGAGCTGTGGGTTGACCGCCTCGGTCAGGGGTCGGTCGTCGACGGTGACCGATGCCGGAAGCTCCGCGAGTCCCGGATCGTTCGCGTCAGCGAGCGACGCCGTCGAGAGTACCGTGGGCTCGTGGCCCGTCTCGACGATCGCCGAGACGACGTCTGCGAGCATGGCCCGGGCGACCGTCGATCGCTCCGTGGGCGAGAGCACCGACTCGAGACGGGTTTTGGGCGTCTCGGCGGCGAAGGGGACGACGACCTGCATCGAGCGTGAGAACTGCCTGCGCGATGAAAAGTACGTCGAACCGCGAGACGATCGACCGGACACAGTCGAACCGCCGGTTCGGAGACGCTATCGGTGTCGACCGGCCACGTCGCTGCCGGCCCCACCACGACCGGTTCGTGCCCCCCGACACGGATGTGGTCGGCCCGTCGACTGACGGGCGTGGTTAGAAGAGCGGCTCGAGTTCGTCCTCGTCGTCCTCGACGAGTTCCTCGAGGTTCTCCTCGCTTTCGGCCTGGATGTCGTCGATGTTGTCCTGGGCCTCGATCGCGACCTGCTGGAGACGCTTGATCCGTGGGACGTTCGTCACGCCCGAGAGCAGGATCGCCGAGGAGACCTCCGGCACGTTCTGGGGATAGTCGCCGCCTCGGACCTCCATGCTGCCGGTTTCCTCCTCGAGCCACTTGCGGCCGCGTTCGATGCCTTTCCGGTTTAAGTACTCCGGTGGGCCGGAGACCACGAGCAGGGCGCGTTCGGTGCCTTCGATCTCACACGGGAGCGTGAGGCGGCCGAGGGCGGCCTTGCGGACGAGACTCGTGATCCGGTTCGTCGTGTTCGCGGCGTCGAGGTCGTCGGTGCCGCCGTCGTCGCCGGTGAACCGGGAGAGCAATCCGCCGCCCGAGTTGAGTTCGACGCCCTCGCTGGCGAACCCGACCGTCGAGACGCCGCCACCCGAGAGTGTGTTGATGATCTCCGAGGAGTCGACCACGCTCTCGGCGACGTCCTGGTCGCCGGTGACTTCGCCGGCACCGAAGAGGATGCCGAATCGACGGACGATCTCCTCGTTGATCTGGCCGTAGCCGCTCTCGACGGACTCGCCGGTCTGTCGCCAGGAGTCGTTGTCGAAGACGAGCAGGTTGTCGACCTCGCGGACGAACGTCTGGAACGATCGCGCCGCGTTGAGGGTGTAGATGCCACCCTCGTCCGTCCCCGGCAGGACGCCGAGTCCGTACACCGGGATCGTGTAGATTCGCTTGAGGTGTTTCGCGAGGACGGGCGCGCCACCGGATCCGGTGCCGCCACCCATGCCGGCGACGATCAGGAACGCGTCGACCTCGTGGGTCGGGATCGCATCGATCGCGTTCTGAACCTCGTCGATGTCTTCTTCGGCGATTTCCGCGCCGAGCTCGTTGTCTGCACCCACGCCGTGGCCCTTCACCCGGGCCTGGCCGATGAGTACGCGATTCTCCTGTGGGATGCGCTCGAGACCCATGAGGTCTGCTTTCGCGGAGTTGACCGCGATCGCCGCGCGGACGATTCCGCTGTTCGTCCGATCGTCGTAATCGAGGAATCGATCGACGATCTTCCCACCGGCCTGTCCAAATCCGATCATCGCCAGCTTCATTGTTAGTCAGGGGGCTCCGTTGGCTTGGAACAGAGCGATCAAGGCTATAAGTCTTTTGATGATGTGAATTTCGTTGATAAATGAACGTACGAATAAATGGAGAGACAGCGCTGCGTTCCGGGAACGTAACCACACGTATAAGGCATATTTTATAACGAGTTGAGAAGTTTCTGGACGTCGCACCGGCGGCTCACGGGCCCGTAACTTAGAACGCCACATAGCCGTCGAAACGGGGGCGTCTAGACGGGCTTTCGCTGTCGGGTTCCCGCCCCGTCCGATGTGAGCCCCAGGTACGACTCGAGCGTCCGCAGGTCGGACGCCTCGCGGCCGAACGCCGTCACGTCGTTGTCCGAGACGGTGTTGTCCATCTCGAGCGACCGGGCCTGGTCGCCGCCGAACGGGACGAACGGAAGCGGCTCGATCGCAGCCAGTCCGACTTTCGCGAGCGCCATCGGGACGGGCACGACGGTGACCGACCGTCCCTCCGCTTCGTAAGCGAGTCGCGTCACGTCCGCGAGGGTGTGGACGTCGGGGCCGCCGATCTCGTAGGTTTCGCCGACGTGGGCGTCGTCCTCGAGTACGTCGACCAGCATCGGGACGAGGTCACCGACCCAGATCGGCTGGAACCGCGTTCGGCCACCGCCGGGAAGCCCGGTGAGATAGGGGGTCGTCAATTGCGTCGTGAACTCGACGAACTCGCCGCCCTCGCCGAAGACGACGGAGGGGCGAACGATCGTCCACTCGAGACTCGAGTCCCTGACGACGCGCTCTGCACGACCTTTCGCCCGGATGTACGCCGTGTCGCCGGTGGGGTCGGCGCCGAGTGCGCTCATCTGGACGAACCGGTCGACGTCGCCGTCCTCGGCGGCCCGGACGAGGTTCTCGGTGCCGCCGAGGTGAACGGTCTCGTGGTCGGCCGTCCCCGTCGGCTCGAACAGCGGCGAGAGCGAGACGAGGTTGACGACGGCGTCGTGAGCCGCCACCGTCCCGGCGATCGAGTCGTACGCGCTCACGTCGCCCACCGCCGTCTCGACGCCGTCGGGAACGACGTCGGGGTCCGGCGACCGGGCCAGCGCCGTCACCTCGTGATCGCGCCGTGCCAGTTCCGCACACAGGTTCGTTCCGATGAAGCCGGTGCCGCCGGCGACGAGGACCTTCATAGGCCAAACGTGTGGTCGGAGCGATAAATAGCTGGTCGCCTTACAGTGTCGTGGTCGGCCGGATCGGATGGTGTGTTCTAAGTAGTTCTCGCCACGAGGTCCGAGCATGCTGGTCACGCTCGAGGGACTGGACGGCAGCGGCAAGACGACGGTCTGGGAGGCCCTCAGGGAGCGCTATCCTGCCGCGACGTTCACTCGCGAACCGACGAACGACTCCTGGTACGGCGACGCCGTCTACCGGTCGATCGACGACGACGACGCCGACTCACTCGCCGAACTCTTTCTGTACACCGCCGACCACGCCGACCACCTCTCGCGGGTGATCGAACCCGCCCTCGAGCGCGGCGACCTCGTGATCTCGGATCGCTACTCCGACTCGCGCTTTGCCTACCAGGGTGCGACCCTCGAGACCTACGACCGCCTCGCCGTCGACGACCCCCTCGAGTACGTCGTCGACGTCCACGAGCCGTTCACCATCGAGCCCGATCTGACGATCTACCTCGAGCTCGACCCCGAAACGGCCGCCGACCGCGCCGGCACGACGAACAAGTTCGAACGCGCCGCCTACCTCGAGTCCGTCTACGAGAACTACGAGCGCCTCCTCGAGCGCGACCCCGACCGGTTCGTCCGCATCGACGCCACCCAGGAGCCGGACGCGGTGCTCGAGGACGTCGACGGCGTGCTGGCCGACGCTATCGACGGCTGAGCGCGGTGGCCGGGAGCAACGCCCCCGTCGGCGCGGCCGACCGCAGCGAAAACGATGGTCGCTAGTCCATCGCGATGTACGTCTGGGTTCCCTCGACGCCGTCGATGTCCTGGATCTGCGTCGCGGCGATCTCTTTGACCGACGCCGGGGTGTCGACCTGCGCTTTCGCGATGATATCGACGTCGCCAGCGACGATGTGCGCCGAGTCGACGCCCTCGATCGCTTCCATCTCGGTTTTGAGCCGGTCCGCCTCTCCCGTGTTCGCTTTGACCATGACGAATGCTGTAACCATCAGTTGACACCTCCGCTGCCCGCGTTCGCGGCTGCCTGCGTCGGGGTCTCACCGACCACCAGCTGTCGGACGTCGCTCAGGACGTCGAAGTCGGCCAGGACGACCAGCCGGTCGCCGATCTCGAGCGACTCGTCCGGGGAGGGAATCTCGAGCGAGCGGTCGCGTTTGCCGTGTGCGAGGATGGTCGCGTCGGCGGGGAGCTCCAGTTCGCCCATCGTATAGCCGTTGGTCGGAGCCTCGGGTGTGACCGTGAGTTCGACGATCTGGAGGTTCGGCGCGACGTCGGCGATCGCGCGGATCGTCCCGCCCAGCAGGGCGTTCTTGGCACCGATCGCACCCAGGCGCTCGGGGTAGACGACCTCGTCGACCTCGTCGGCGTACTTCCGGTAGATCTCCTCGCGGTAGGCCTCGTCGATGCGCATGATCGTCCGACAGCCGTAGTGGTTGGCGATCATGCAGGCGGTGAAATTGACGTTCAGGTCGCCCGTCAACGCACCGACCGCATCCGCCGACTCGACGCCGGCGTCCTCGAGTGTCGACTCGCGTGAGCCGTCGCCCGCCACGACGGTGAACGATTCGCGCTCGGCGCGCCCGATCTTCGCCTCGTCCTGCTCTATCAGCGTCAGATCGTGGCCTTCCTCACGGAGGACACGCGCAGTGCGCAGTCCAACCCGTCCAGCCCCGATAATCACGAACCGCATGGCAGGGGGTACGACTCCGGTCATCAATAAGGTTGTGCCAGTGTCACACACAGTCCCGAACGGGGACGGCTGAGTCGGGCAAAGGCTTTAGTCGTGTCAGAGGGTACCACACCAGCGAGCGATGGTACACGCGTTCATCATGATCAAGACGGCCGCCGGCAAGTCCGAAGGGCTACTCGCCTCGATCAGGGACCTCGAGTCGGTCTCGACCGCCCACATCGTCGCGGGCAACTACGACATCATCGCAGAGGTCGACGCACCGGAGGTCTACGACGTCCTCAAGGCCGTCTCCTCGAGCATTCAGGGGCTCGAGGGCGTGACCGACACGAAGACCTACATCGCGATGGACTAGGGGACGACGGGTTGCGTCTTTAGTCGAATCCCCAGCGTCTTTGCTGATTGAGACAAACGGCGCGTCTTGAAGTCCACGGATTGTCCCACTGAGCAACGGCGACGCTACTACCAGCGTAGCCTTTCTCGATGACGGCTTGACCGAAAGCACGCCCCTCTTCGTTTCGCTCACTGCGTGCTCCACGTCGGTCGTCGACCTGTTCACGGTTTCACCGGACGTGGTGCCAAGGCAGTATACCGCCTCGCTTCGCTCCCTCGGCCTCCAGTTGCTTGCGCCAGAAACGGCTAAAAGCTTCTCCACCCCTGGATCGTCTGGCGATTACGGTGCTCGAACCAGACATTCAGCTAACAGCGTAACTCGACCGATCCTGAAGGCCACTTTCTACCCAGCCAGCCGTGCAGAGAGCAAACTGGCAACGACTGACGAGTCGGCAGGTGTTGCATCGGCAAGCGAGCGGTTTGGAAAACCCGAGCGCTGCCGTTTGCCGAGCGAAACGCGGTCACGCGTTTCGTTCGGGCCGACGAGTGACCGAAAGCGCGGCGCGTTGCGCCGCCGTATGGCGAACGGCGATAGCCGTGAGCCAGGGACCGAGGAGGGCTTTTGATCGAAATTTTGTCGAGGGACGTCGCGCTGCGTGGCGACGCCACCAGCGCGACAGACCGCAGAACAAAATTTCGGTTTACATCGGCATACCGCCGCGTTCGCCGTCGGCCGCCTCCTGGCCGCGGCTCTGGGCGTTCTCGAGCAGCGTCGCGGCCGGACCAACGTACTCGTAGCCGGGGACGATCCCCTGGGCGTACGTGCCCTCGACGAACTCGGCGAGCGCCTTGGCGTCCTCGACTCCCTCGCGGGCGTCCCAGGCGGTGTACTCGAGGACCACCCGGACCTGGTCGTCCGACCGGTCGACGGCCGGCTCGTCGTGGGTGTCCGTGTGGGCGACGGTGAAGGCGTCTCCGAGGCGTCGCTCGAGGGTCTCGTACCAGTCGCGTTCGACGATGTCGGCGACGGCGTCACCGGCGACGGCGGCCCCGAGAGTCGGCAGCGAAACGGTCACGGTCACGTGGCCGTCGCGTGGCCCCTCGGCGTCGGTCGCCGTGACGGTGGCATCGAACACCGTCGTAGTGAGTTCGTACGCGCCGTCCGTCGGTTCGAACGCGTCGTGTGCCTCGAGTTCGTGCTCGATGGCCGCAGGGAGTGGAGAATCGGTCATTACTCGAGTGGACGGGCGTGACGGAGAAGGGCGTTTCGGGAACGGCGCGGGGAAACGTCTCGAAGACAGGGCAGACGCGACCGTTTCACGGCAGTAGTCGGTCCTTTCTGGAAAAAACGCCGTCCATTACTACAATCGAGATCGACGTTGCTCGTCGGCATGACTCTCGACAGACACGCCGCCGAACGGCGTCGATTCGCCCGGCTGCTCGGCGTCGACGGGACCCTCGGCTCGGGTCTCCCGACCGGAACCGACTCGAGGCGCCGTCCAGCGGAGTGCCGCTCGAACGGACACCAGCCGAAGAGCCACCGAGAAGAGGGCGACTCACGGCTCGAGACCTCGCGGACCGACGCCGAGTCCGACCGGTCCTAGTCGACCGCTCGCTCCTGGAGGAACGAATCGACCGCGGTTGCGACCTCCTCGAAGTCCTTGATCGTGAGGCCGTCGGTGGTGACGAAGACGCCCTCGCTCTCGCTCGTCACCCGGATCAGAAAGCCGTTGTCGAACACCCGGATCGTGTAGTTGTACTCGCCGAGTTCCGATCCTTCGAACGCGGTCCGGGCCGTCTTGAACCCGTGCCACTCGTGACCGATGAACGTCGAGAGGTCGGCGTCCTGGTCTAAGTCCTCCCGGAGATAGAGCTGATCGTAGTCGTCGCGGGTAAAGAACGTGACCGACCGGAGACTGTCCCCGACCGCGGTTCGACAGGTCGCCACGATCTGCTCCGCCGCCTCCTCTGTGAGAAGCCCAGTTGCCATACCGGAAGGTCGTAACGGGTGGCCTTAACCAGTGGGGGTCTTCGAACGAGTGATCGCCTGTCGAGCGGATCGCAGTTGCGAAGGTAGCCACTGAACGTCAGTACACACACGATCGCAGGACTGCTGTGCGATCGGTGTGTGAGCCGTTTCAGTTGGCACTATACGGGCTGGCGTCGGCGGCTCGCGGGCACCATTGTCACTTCCGACACACTCACGACCGTCTAGCGGCCCTCGAAAGCCAGGAACGACGGACCGTCTCAGACGTCGGCGATCGCCCGGTCCAGGTCGGCGATCACGTCGTCGACGTCCTCGATACCGACCGAGAGGCGCACGAGGTCCTCGGTGACACCGCTGGCGAGTTTCTCCTCCTCGGTGAGTTGCTGGTGGGTCGTGCTCGCGGGGTGGATGATCAGCGTCTTCGCGTCGCCGACGTTCGCCAACAGGCTCGCGAGGTCGACCTCGTTGCAGACGGTCTCGGCTGCGTCGTAGCCACCCTCGAGGCCGAAGGTGATCATCCCACCGTAGCCACCGTCGAGGTATTTCGTGGCCTCCTCGTGGGTCTCGTGGCTCTCGAGGCCGGGGTAGGTGACCCACGCGACGTCGGGGTGGTCCTCGAGGTACTCGGCGACGGCCATCGCGTTCTCCGAGTGTTTCTCCATACGCAGCGGCAGCGACTCGAGTTTCTGGAGGGTAACCCAGGCGTCGAACGGCGCCTGCTGGTTGCCGAGGTCACGCAGCCCACGGGTTCGGGCGGCGATGGCGAACGCCTGCTCGCCGAACGTCTCGTAGAAGTTGACGCCGTGGTAGGCAGGGTTCGGTTCGGCGACCTCTGGGTAGTCGCCCTCGTCCCAGGGGAACGAGCCCCCGTCGACGAGGATGCCACCGACGGTCGAGCCGGCGCCGTGGATCCACTTCGTCGTCGAGTTCCAGACGAGGTCCGCCCCGTGCTCTATCGGCCGGCAGAGATACGGCGTCGCGAACGTGTTGTCGACGAACAGCGGGACGTCGTTCTCGTGGGCGATGTCGGCGATTCGTTCAATGTCCGGCGTAACGAGTGCCGGATTACCGATCGTCTCGAGGTGGACGAAGGCGGTGTCGTCGTCGATCGCGTCGGCGTAGGCGTCGTAGTCGAGGGTGTCGACGAACTTCGTGTCGATGCCGCGTTTTTTCACGGTGTGCGTGAGATAGGTGTAGGTGCCGCCGTACAGCGACGAGGAGGAGACGATGTTGTCGCCGACGTCGGCGAGGATGAACGTCGCCAGGTCGAACGCCGCCATCCCCGAGGACGTCGCGAGGGCGCCGACGCCGCCCTCGAGTGTCGCGATGCGCTCTTCTAACATCGCGTTCGTCGGGTTCATGATCCGCGAGTAGATGTTGCCGAACTCCTGGAGGCCGAAGAGGGACGCGGCGTGGTCCGTGTCCTCGAACTCGTAGGAGGTCGTCTGATACAGCGGCGGTGCTCTGGCACCAGTCGTGGGGTCGGATTGCTGGCCAGCGTGGATGCTCTCTGTCGCGAAGGCTCTGTCCTCGGATTCGTCGCTCATACGTGCCGACACTCGCAGCCAGGGAACCTAAAACCGCGAGTTGTCGCAAAAGACGCCGACGTCGACGACGACCTGAGAACGGCCGAATCGGGTAGACACTGGCAACGCGGGACCCGCCGCGATCAGAAGACTGGACCGGCCATCGAGAAGACTGCCGCGAACGCGTCGCTGAGGAAGACGAGCAAGATCCCAGCGAGGACCACCACCGTCGTCCAGACGATCATGATGATCATCGCCCGTTTCATCTCTTCGTTGCCCTCGTCAACTTGAACGGACTCTTCGGTGCTCATTGTCGGACCTTGCCGCCCGAAAGACATAATTCTACCTCTCGAGCCCGGTCGACCGGCCCGAGCCCTGTATTCGGTCGCTGCCGGAGAGAGTCACTCGAGCAGCGACTCGCCGGTCATCTCCGGCGGCTGGTCGACGCCGATCAGCTCGAGCAGCGTCGGGGCGACGTCGGCGAGCGTGCCGCCCTCGCGGACCGTGTGACCCCCCGCCGTGCCGTCGGGGGCGAGATAGATCAGGGGTACCTCGTTGTACGTGTGGGCGGTGTGGGGGTCGTCCTCGGTGCCCATGTCGTCGGCGTTACCGTGATCGGCGGTGACGATCACGTGCGCGCCGTGGGCCTCGAGCGTGTCGACGAGCCGGCCCAGCTGTTCGTCGACGGCCTCGACGGCCGCGATCGCGGCCTCGTAGTCTCCCGTGTGGCCGACCATGTCGGGGTTGGCGTAGTTGAGGACGAGCGTATCGGGGCTCTTGCTCTCTATCGTGTCAATCGCGGTGTCGGTTACCTCGGGCGCGCTCATCTCGGGTTGCAGGTCGTAGGTCGGGACGGCCGGACTCTCGACGATCTCGCGGATCTCGCCGTGGAACTCGACCTCGCGGCCGCCGTTCAAGAAGTAGGTGACGTGGGCGTACTTCTCCGATTCGGCGATCCGCAGTTGCGTCCTGCCGTGGTCGGCGAGTACCTCGCCGAGGACGTTCTCGGGCTGGCTCGGCGGGTACGCGATCGGGAGGTCGAACGTCTTGTCGTACTGGGTCAACATCACGACCTCGGCGTCGGGCGGGACCGTCTCGAACTCGTGGACCCACGCTTCGGGCCGGATGTCGGCGAGCATGCGGGTGAGCTGTCGTGCGCGGTCGGATCGGAAGTTGAACCAGACGACCGAATCGCCGTCGGCGAGCGCCGGCCGGTCCGAGACGATCGTCGGCTCGACGAACTCGTCGGTCACGTCGCGCTCGTACGACGCCTCGACGGCGTCGACGGCCGAGCTGGCCTCGTGATCGGCTTCGCGGTGGACGATCGCGTCGTAAGCGCGGTTCGTCCGGCCCCAGTTCTGGTCGCGGTCCATAGCGTAGTATCGGCCCGTAACGGTCGCGACGTGTCCCGTGCCGTGGTCGGCGACGACGTCCTCGAGCGTCTCGAGGTACGCCCGGCCGCCGGTCGGCGAGGTGTCGCGGCCGTCGGTGATCGCGTGGGTCACGGCGTCGACGTCGCGGTCGCCGGCGAGTTCGATCAGCGCGTGGAGATGTTCGTGATCGGAGTGGACGCCGCCGTCGCTGACGAGGCCGACGAAGTGGACGCGCCCGTCATTTTCGCGAGCGGTCTCGAACGCCGTGTTGATGGCGTCGTTCTCGCGGAACGAGCCGTCGTCGATCGAGTCCGAGATACGAGTGTACTCCTGGTAGACGACCCGGCCGGCCCCGATGTTCAGGTGACCGACCTCGCTGTTGCCCATCTGTCCCTCCGGGAGGCCGACGCGGCGGCCCGCGACCTCGAGCGTGCCGTAGGCGCCGGCGTCCGCGAGTCGGTCGAACGTGGGCGTGTCGGCAGCCGCGACGGCGTCCCTGCCGCCGGTGCCGAGCCCCCAGCCGTCGAGAATGATCAACGCACCGTCCATGCGGGAGGGATATCCGACCCTCGCGTAACTACCTATCGTTGTCCGGCGATTGGCCGATGAGCCGACGGTCGGTGGCCGTCGTCGCCGGTCACCGAACGCGACG
Organism: Natrialbaceae archaeon B1-Br10_E2g2; assembly: GCA_001563805.1. GTDB lineage: Archaea > Halobacteriota > Halobacteria > Halobacteriales > Natrialbaceae > Natrarchaeobaculum. The sequence goes on along the minus strand of LKMK01000010.1, from coordinate 1,368 downwards.
GCACCCTGACCCAGGAAGTGAGAACGAGCGAAACGGTCAGGGTCAGACGACCACCAACGTCAGGTATGGACCTCGGCTGGTACGTCGCTGCGCTCGGCTATCCGGTGATTATTCTCGGGCTCATCTACCTCGTGTATCGTTCGAACGTCGGTCGTTCGGGATCGTAACTCCGCCGGACGGACAGTTGCAATAACGCGCCCGGCGATTAGCGGCCGTGGTCGAACACCGTGTCACAGTCGCCACAGACCGATCCCGTTCCGGGGATCGACCGCTGGGCGAAGACGGCCCCACACTCAGGACAGATCATGTAGAGTCGGTGTTCCGGCGCGACGCCCGCTTCGAACGCCATTCGGATCCAGGCGTCGGGGTTTTCCTCGTCGTACAGTGTCACGTCAGTGCCGGTCTGTCGCCAGTTGATCGCCGCCTCGCCGTCGGCGGTCGTCCGTCTGGATGCCATCGAGGTATCCGGACGCACCTCGTCTGCAAACATAATCTTTCTGATGGTAACTTACACGACCTCGAGTGAAGGTTCGGGACGGTCACGATCACTGGATTTTTGCGGGTGCGACGGGAGCGAACTGCCATGACCCTGGATCCGGTCCACTTCGACGGCATCGCGGGACTCGCAGGGCGGATCGACCACGGGGCCGACGAGCGCGACCGCCGGGCGTTCGCCGAGACGGTCTGGGCGGAGTTTCTCGACCCGCTGTGGGACCGAGGCCGTGACCGGGCGATCCTCGAGCCGGTCGACGAACAGGTGCGGCGACTCGTCGACTGCGAGGCGGTCGCCCTTCAGGAGCCGGCGTTTCCGACCGTCCACGGCCTCGACGCGGGGACGATCAACCCGACGACGTTCAAAAACGGGCTCGTGATCGACGTCGCCCAGGCGGCGATGAGCGCGACGCCGAGCGACCTCGATCTCCACCGTTCGCGCACCGTGGTCATGACCGTCCACTCGAACGACGAGACGATGGCCGTCGAGGAGTCCTGGGGCAAGTTCGACGGCGGGTTCAGCCGTCGGCGGGCCGTCAAGATCCCGCCGCTGCCGCGGTTCGCCGAGGGGGTCGTCCACGCGCTGGCGCTGTACCTCGCCGAGAGCAAACACGCTCTCACACACGCCGACCAGGTGGCGGACCTGCTCGTCCTCGACGGGCCGCTCTATCCCCGTGGCCTGCTGCGCTGGGCCGACCAGCATCCCGACCTCGCGGACTTCCTGCTCGAGGATCCGCGGCCGACGACGGTGCTCGAGAACTACGTCCGGCTGGTCGAGGACTTCGTCGACCGGGGCGTTCCGCTCGTCGGCTTCGTGAAGAACCCGGCGACGCGGCTCATCACGCGGACGCTGAAGGGCAATCGGAAGGTCGACGT
>LKMK01000087.1 GCA_001563805.1 Natrialbaceae archaeon B1-Br10_E2g2 | reverse complement strand
GGGTCGGACCGCCCGACCCCACGCGAGAGGAAACCTCGGCGTTTACGCCGAGGAGGATGTCATGTTGAAGTGCTGGCAGTGGCTAGGTCCCGAGTGAGCCGGTATCTCGCTGATCGATGCGAGGTCCGGACGAAGCCGTGTGCCGGTGGTGAGCGATTCCGAAGGAATCGGGATCCTCGGGGCACGAACGACCGAAGTAAACGAGCGCCGGTGGTGAGTAGTTCCGTCGGAACTACGAACGACGGCGCGAACGAACAGCGTGAGTGAGCGCCGGTGGTCTAGTGGTAGGACATGAGCTTCCCAAGCTCATAGCCCGGGTTCAATTCCCGGTCGGCGCATCCTGCGAGGAACGGTCGTGAGTCCCCACTGCGACACGAGGGAGTGACCGACGGACGACGTGCGCCCTCGAGCGGAGGGTGTGACCGTCGTCAGGTGATGGAACAGCGCCCGAATACTGCCCCGTAGCGCGGCGAGGAACTACTCGTCGCTGTCGGTACCGACGTCGCCAACGCTCTCGACGAGGAGGTCCCGGCCACGACTCTCGCCGGGGAGGATGTCGCCGAGCGCCGCGCCGAAGGCGGCCGCGGTCCAGATGACCGTCACCCGGGCAAAGACCTCGAGTGTGCTCGCCGGGTCGCCCTCGGCGTGGCGGCCCCACAGGACCAGCAGGAACGCGGCCGTGAAGAGGGAGATGGTGAGCACGCCGAGGAGCCGTCGGGGGACGAATCCGAACAGCGGCTTCGTGACGCGGACGTCACGGATGTCCGACCAGTAGAGGAGCCCCACCGTCAGCAGGACGATGAACGTCACGTGCGCGACGAGAACCACTGGGATTCCGGAGACGGTCGTCTCCAGGAACCACTCGGCGATCTCGAAGACGCCGTCCTCGACGAGCAACGGGAGCGAGAGAATGATTCCGCCGACGAACGACTCGGCGACGTCACGGGTGGTGAACTTCTGGATACGGTCCTCGAGTGCTTCCGCGCCGGGGAGCCGGTGGGCGGCCTGTATCGTCCGCCGGACCTGCTTTCGCTCTTCGGGGTCGTCGACGGTCTTTTCGAGCGTCTCGAGTCGACCGAGCAGGTACTCGACGTCGGCCCGCTCTGGCGGGACGTACGCGTCCTCGCCGTCGTGCTCGGCGTCTGCCATGGCGAATCCTGTTCCGACGGCCAAAAAAGTCATTCGTTGTACTCACCAGCGACGGCGACTGGGACCGGCCAGCCGAAAGCACCGGCTGGAACGGGGAGTGCGTGTCTACAGGTAGCCGAACGGGGTCCCGACTAGCACCAGCATCCACAGCCCGATCCCGACAACGAGTCCCAGTTCGAGGACGGCGAGCGCACGCTGGACGACGACGTCGACCGGCGGCCTCGACGCCCAGCAGGCTGTAATCGGCCCAGACCGCGACCACGAGCGGGACGGACGCGGCGACGACGGCGTCGGGACGGCAGAGCCCACCGTTCTTCGAGTGACTCGCCACTGGCGTACGGCACTCCTGCAGACGCCAGCGTGATCAGTCCCTTCGTCGAGTCACCCGGCCCGGTGTGGGCCCTCGGGGTCGTGCAGCAGACACTGTGAGCGCTGGACGTCGGTGGCCTGATACGTCGGGATCGAGCCGCGTTCGCACGGGCTCTCGAGGGTCTCTCGGAGCCGGTCGAACGTCGCGTCGTCGCTCTGGACGAAGGTCTCGAGGGCCTCCGAGAGTACCTCCTCGACGTGGGGATCGGACAGCTCGTCCGGAACGTCGTACTCCGCCCGGATCGCTTCGGGAGCGGGCGTCTCGTCGCCGGTCAGTGCGAGGTCGTCCTCGAGGAGGTCGCGCCGGAGGTTGGCGACGGCTCGCCAGACGTCCTGCTCGAGGTCGACGTCTTCGGGCGGGACGAGCTTCGGACACCGGGGGTGGAATCGACAGCCGCTGGGAACGTCGACGGCGTCGGGGACCTCGCCGACGAGTTCGATGCGCTCGCGGTCGACGTCGGGGTCGAGCCGCGGGACCGAGGAGACCAGCGCCTGCGTGTACGGATGCTGGGGATTGTCGATGATCTCGTCTGCGGGGCCGACCTCGACGAGTTCGCCGAGGTACATGATCCCGATGCGATCGCAGATGTGTTTCAAGAGTGAGAGGTCGTGGCTGATGTACAACGCCGTCAGCCCGAGGTCGTCCTGGAGTCGTTCGAACACCTCGAGGATACTCGCGCGGATCGAGACGTCGAGCATGCTCGCGGGCTCGTCGGCCAGCAGGAACGACGGCTCGAGCACCAGCGCACGGGCGATGCCGACTCGCTGGCGCTCACCACCGCTGAGTTCGGTCGGGTACTCGTGGGCGTAGGCCTCCGGGGGCTCGAGTCCGGCCATCTCGAGGGTCTCGAGGACGCGAGTCTTCCGTTCCTCGGGCGTGCCGATGTCGTGGACGATGAGCGGTTCTTCGACCCACTCGTAGACCGTGAACCGAGGGTTGATCGAATCGTACGGGTTCTGGTGGATGATCTGGGCCTCCCGCCGGAACGCTTTCAGGTCGTCGCTGCTCAGGTCGGTGACGTCCTCGCCGTCGAAGACGATCCGACCGTCCGTGGGCTCTGTCAGCTTGATGGCGGTCTTCCCGAGGGTCGTCTTGCCACAGCCGGACTCGCCGGCCAGGCCAAACGCCTCGCCCTCGGCGATTTCGATGGAGACGTCGTCGACGGCGTGGACGTACTGCGAGGACTCTCCGCGGAGGATTCGCGAGAGGATGCCCTGGTTGACGGCGAAGTGCTTGTCGAGGCCCTCGAGTCGGAGCTTCGCGTCGTCGGCCCGCGCTGACCGCTCTTCAGTCTCTGAGGTAAGCGGCATCAGTCGTCACCTCCCTGTGCCGGGGTCGGGGTCGCTTCGTCGGTGTCCATCCACGTCTCTCGTTTCTCGGCGAGCGAGCGGAGTTCGTCGGCCTCGTCGGCCCGGTGACACTCGACGATGTGGCCGTCGTCGTACTCCTCGGGTTCCGGCGTGACGTCCCAGCACTCCTCTTCGGCGAACGGACACCGGGGCGCGAACCGACAGCCCTCGCCGGGGTCGACGAGTTCGGGCGGCGTGCCCGGAATCGAGATGAGCTCCTCGTCCGAGTCTCCGATGTCGGGGAACGCGTTACGCAGTCCGAGCGTGTAGGGGTGGCGGGGGTTCTTGATGATCGTGGCGGCGTCGGCCTGTTCGACGATCCGTCCGCCGTAGCAGACGGCGATTCGATCTGAGGTCTCGCTGACCACCGAGATGTCGTGGGTGATCAGGATCATCGCGCTGTCGTACTCCGCTTGCATCTCCTTGATGGTGTCGAGGATACGGTCCTGGATCACCACGTCCAGCGCCGTCGTCGGCTCGTCGGCGAGGATCAGCCGCGGCTCGAGACACAGCGCCAGCGCGATCATCGCCCGCTGGGCCATCCCGCCGGAGAACTGGTGGGGGTAGTCGTCGACGCGGTCGGGATCGATGCCGAGTTCGTCGAACAACGTTTTCGCGCGGTCTTTCGCGTCGGCCTTCGAGACACCGTCCTCGTGGTGTCTGATCACCTGCACGATCTGTTGGCCGACGGTGTAGACCGGGTCGAAGCCGTTCATCGCGTTCTGCGGGATCATCGACACCTCCTGCCAGCGGATCTGGTTGCGGAGTTCCCGGTCGGTGAGTTCGGTGATGTCCGTGCCGTCGAAGTCGATCGATCCGTCGACGACCTCGGCGTTGTCTGGCAACAGCCGGATGATCGAGCGGGCGATGGTCGTCTTTCCGGAGCCGCTCTCGCCGACGAGGCCGAGCGTCTGTCCGCGCTCGAGTTCGAGGGTGATGTCGTCGGCGGCACGGACGTATCCCGCTTCGCTCCGGTAGTACATCTGCAAGCCGTCGATTGTGAGTAGCGTCATTGTCTTACTTGGTGTGGCGCAGTTCGGGGTTGACTACTTTCTCGAGCGAGCGGCCGATGAAGAACACCGACATCACGAACAGCATGATGGCGATGCCCGGTGGGAACACCCACCACCACGCCTCGCGCAGTGCACCGGCGCTCCGGACGTCGTAGATCATCTCGCCCCAGGAGATCATTCCCGGCGGGCCCAGCCCGAGGAACGAGAGACTCGCCTCGGCGATCACCGCCCACGCCACCGCGAAGGCGGCGTATAGCGAGATCAGCGGCAGGACGTTCGGCATGATCTGGACGTACATGATCCGGACGTCGCTCGCGCCGATCGCTCGGGCGCTCTCGACGTACGGCCGTTGCTTGTGACTCAGCACCTGTGATCTGACGACACGGGCGGTGCCGCGCCAGAGGATCAACACGATCGCGAAGATGACGTTGACCAGGCTGGCACCGATGATGAACACCAGCGCGATGGCGAAGGGCAGGAACGGAACGCCGTAGACGACGTCGGTAATCCGCATCAAGATGTCGTCGACCCAGCCGCCGTAGTAGGCGCTGATGATGCCGACGTTCGCGCCGATGAACACGGCCATGAACGCCGCGATGATGCCGACGATCAGCGTCACTCGCGTCGCGACGAGGAGTTGGGACAGGACGTCCCGGCCGAGCGCCGTCGTTCCGAGCGGGTGGTCCCACGACGGCCCCTGAAGGCCCGTCCCGGCGACCCGAGCACCGGGCTCGTAGGGCGCGAGCGAGAACGGCTGCACCGTCGCCCAGACGGGACCGACCGAGAGCTCGATCGGGCGGGCGAAGACCCCGACGAAGAAAAACACTGCCAGAATCGCGATCCCGGTCTGGCCCATTCGGTCTTCTTTCAGGACGCTCGCCCAGTTACGGACCGCCTCGAGGCGGCGCTGCCAGCGAAGTTTGCGTCGGTCCAGCGAGTCGTCGTCTGCAGTAGAGGTCTCGAGACTCATTCGTATTTCACCCGTGGATCGAGATAGAGGTACGCCAGGTCGGCGACGAAGTTCATCACGATCACGGCAGTTCCCATGAGGAAAAACGCCGCCATCGCGACCGGATAGTCGTTTCTGGTCACCGAGGCGACCATCTCACGGCCGATCCCCGGCCAGTTGAAGACGGTCTCGATGATGACCGATCCGCCCATCGCGGCACCGGTCGCGATCGCGACGACAGTCACGAGTGGCAACACGGAGTTCCGGGCGGCGTGTTTGTACAGCACCGTTCGCTCGGGCAGTCCCTCGGCCTTCTTGATCTCGATGAAGTCGGCTTTCAGGACCTCGAGCATGGTGTTTCGCATCAACAGCGCGGGCGTCGCCATGTAGTAGATCGCTCCCGTCAACGCGGGCAGGATCAGGTGCCGGAGGAAGTCGACGTTGACGTATCGGTCGACGACGTTCATGGTCAACTCGCCGCCGTGAGCGCCGATCCCACTCCGTGGGAGGACCCCGAGCTGGAAAACGAAGATCCAGACCAGGATAACGCCGATCCAGAACTCGGGCGACGAGCGAGCGACGAGTGTTGCGACGATACCGCCGCGCTCGAAGCGACTCCCTCGCAGCCATCCCATGGCCGCACCGAAGAGCACGCCGAACGTGTAGGCGATAATCAACGCGGTGAACATGAGAACGACCGTGTTGAGAAACAGCGGGAAGATGAGTTCGCTCACCGGCTCCCGGTAGTGTGTCGAGTCGCCGAACTCCCCTCGCAGCAGCTGTCCCAGGTACTCGACGTACTGGACGTACAGCGGCTCGTTGAGCCCGAGCTCTTCGACCCGTTGTTCTCGTGCCTCCGGCGTCGGATACTCCATGACGAACCGCGTCGTCGGATCGCCAGGCACCATCCGGAACAGCACGAACAGGAGCGTGACGAACGCCCACAGCGTAAACACGAGCTGGAGGATGCGGCGGACGATGTACTCTCTCAATCCCATCTGTCGTCCCCTCTCGGTACTCTCGGTCGTGCGCTCGATTCTATTCGTCTCCCGCTTCGCTCACGCGGGATCTGCCGATCGCGTCGGGTGTAGTCGGTGTGTAGCATCGATCGTTCGGTTTTCAGTCCTGTCAGTCGACGAGTCGAATCGGATCAGTAGCGTCGCGAAACGAGGTCCAATTCGAGGTCGCTCTCGTTCGTTCCCTCCCGCTGTCCAACGGGTTGACCGACCGCTGGGCGGTCCCCGTAGTACAGTCGACGGTTACTCAGCGTAGTACAGCCGGCCGTCGCTTCCCCACTCGTAGCCGCCGGCCTCGAGTTCTTCTTCGGCAGCCTCGAGGTCGTCGTTGTACTGGCGCACGTCGGGGTTGTGCCAGTTTTCGACTGCTTCGGAGATCGGCGAGTGAGTCACCGTCCCCATCCCACCGCGAATGTCCTCGACGAAGGTCTCTTTGGGGACACAGTAGGACATCGCCCGTCGGAGGTGGACGTCGTCCATGTGATCGCGGCGCATGTTGTACGACAGTTTCAGGTGGCCGACGTCTTGGAAGGTGGCCAGCCCCAGGTCCGGATCGTCGGCGATCCGATCGGCCTGCGTCGGCGTCGGCTCGTTGCCGAACATGTCGATCTCGTGTGCCTCGATCTGATCGATCAGCGTGTCGGCGTCGCCGGGAATGCGGATGAGCCTGTCGACGTTCGGCGGCTGGAAGTGGTCGTCGAACCTGCCCAGCTGTAACTCGACCTCGCGCTCCCAGTCTTCGAACTCGAACGGACCGCTGCCGATGTACTCGTCGTCTCCCTCCTCACTGGGGTCGTCGACCTCGGACCAGATGTGTTCGGGGAAGACGTAGATCTGAGCCAGCGCGTTACTCAAGAACGTCGCGTCGGGCTCCTCGAGGTGGAACGTGATCTCGTTGCCGCTGGTCTCCATCTCCTCGATCCCGTCGAGGTACGCCTGGTACGTCGGGGAGTGCTCGGCGAAGAGGTCGAACGAGAACTCGACGTCGTCGACCGTTACGTCTTCGCCGTCGTGGAACGTGTGGCCCTCGCGGATCTCGACGGTGAAAGCCGTCCCGTCGTCGGAGATCTCCGGTTCGTCGACTGCGAGCCACGGTATCGGCTCGCCGTCCTCACCGAAGCGATAGAGCTGATCGTAGAGGAGCCGGATGAACTGCCGGTCCGGCGTCGCCATGTCCTGCATCGGGTTCAGCGAGATGATGTCGGCTCCGTAGCCGAAATACACCTCGTCGACGCCGTCGGCCGGCTCCAGTTCCATGAAGTTCCAGAAGCCGTTGAGTCCCTCGCCCAACGTCGGGTTCACGCTGTCGAGTCGCTCGGCGTTGTACGGCTGGTCCCCACCCTCGTTCGCGATGTAACAGCGTGGCTGGTCTTCCGACAGCATCTCCTGTGCCTCGAAGACGAGGTCGCGTCGAGCGTCCTCGTCGACCTCTCGAGCCTGCGCTTCGGCGAGTTCGTCGTACTCGGGGTTTTCGTAGCCTGGCGTGTTCCGCCCACCCTCGTCGGTGTAATCCGAGTGGTGCATGTCCATCAGGAAGATGTGCGGATCGATCCGCTCTGGGGTTCCACCCCACCCGAGAAGCGAGACGTCGAAGTCCTGTTCGACGACGGTCTGCTGGACGAGCGGATCGAAGTCACGTTCCTGGCGGTCGACCTCGAAGCCGACTTCTTCGAAGTTGTCCGCAATGAGGTGGCCGAGTTCGTTCCGGTCCGGACTCGCTCCGGAGGTCTGGAAGACGAACTGGATCTCCGGGAAGGGCTCTCCGAGATCTTCATCCTCGTCGCCGTCGATCCCAACACAACCCGCAAGGGCGGCCGTCCCGATAGCACCTGCTGCACCAACCGATCGGAGGAATGATCGGCGCGAATTCGAACGCATGAACCGTTGATTTCAGTAAGCAGTAATAGTCTTTCCGATCAGAGCGTGATGAATCGACGATTTTTCCTCTCACCAGTGATCAAGTTTGTACAGACAGTCAGTATTTCAAACCATTTTGAACTCGAGCGACGTTGATTCCCGACTTCGGGGGTCAGCTGCGGACGACCTGCCGCTAGAGGTAGCCGAACAGGGTCCCGACCAGCACCAGCACCCACAGCCCGACTCCGGCGACCAGCATGTCGTTGAGCCTCGAGTCGCGGGTCGCCCGCCGGGCTGCTCCGCCGGCGATGAGTCCCAGCGCGACGACGACGAGCGCACGCTGGACGACGACGTCGACCGGGAGGACGTCGACACCCAGCAGGCTGTAATCGAGCCAGATCGCGACCGCGAGCGAGACGGAGGCGGCGACGGCGGCGTCGAGGCGGCGCTCGAGGCCGCTGGCGATGGCGTACGTCGCGACGGGCAATCCGACGGCGATGACGGGGTAGAGCAGCCCGGCGATCATGTGGACCGTCAGCGCGTCGACGGTGCGATCCAGCGCGATGCCGGCGATGCGGACGCCGAGAATGATCGCGAGGATCGTCCCCGCGAGGATCAGGTGGCGTGCCTCGAGTCGGTCGGCGGCGGCTTCGAGGCGGGCGCGCTCCCCCTCGTTCAGTCGGTCGCCGACCGCTCCGTCGGCGCGCTCTATGAGGCCTGCGCTCTCGGCCTGTCGCTCGTGCTCGCGTCTCGATGCAAGTCCCAGGGCGACGGGAACCATCGCCATCGCGGTGAGGTCTACCTTGGTCGCCCAGCCGTCGGCGTCGGAGGGGCCGCTGTTGTCGAGGTAGATCCGCTGGACGTCGTTCTGGACGTCGACACTTGGTATCGCCATCAGGTCGCGCTCGATGTGAGCCTGGGCCTTTTCGACGCCATCGACGCGGTGGCGGAGGGTGAGCCAGTCGAAGTGTTCGGAGTGGGTCTGCATGACGACCCACTCGTCGTCGGGGTTCGGGCTCTCGTAGGCACGGATGTGGTACCGGTAGCCGTAGTACTCGCCGTCCTCGAACTGGGTGGTTTCGGTCACCCAGTGGGCGTCTTCGTCGGGGCCGGGGTCGACGTAGGCATAGCGGGTGGTGCCGTCGGCTTCGGACCACGGGATGTCGGTCGGCGAGATAGGTCGTATCTCGTCGACGGTCGTGTTCGCCTCATCGGGGTCGACGTCGGGGTCCATCTCGGAGTCGCTCTCGTTGAGCCCCAGCAGGGTGTCGGCGTCGAAGTGGTCGTGGTCGGCCTCCTCCCAGTCGCCCTCACCGTGTTCGGCCAGCAGCGTCAGCACCTGCTCGGCGTCACCGCGGACGACGACGTTCAGCGGACTGCGCTTCTCGTGGGTTTCACGAGCGTTGAGGTAGGGCCAGAAGCCACTGTCGCTGTCCTCGAGCGTGATGATCTCGGGCTCGGGGCCGTCGTCCGTTTCGGGTGCGAATTCGTCCGTCGACGGCGAGAACAGCAACGACGGGCCGCCAACGAGGACGAACGCGATGGCCAGTAGCGCGACCGCGATGACGAGTGAACGGCGCATTCTTCATCGATTAGCCACAGCAGACATATCAATTTACCCACTCGGTTCCCCGCCGTCGCTCGCCGAATCCGACGCCAGCAGTACTGGCGCAGTCGCGTCTGCGCCCGCTCAGACGTCCGGTCCGACCGTCGTTACGGGCACCGGCGCGGTTCGGACCACACGCTGGGAGACGCTCCCGACGACGTTGTTCTCGTAGTCGTCACCGCTGGTCCCCATGACGATGAGGTCGACGTCGTGCTCCGTCGCGTAGTCGACGATACACTCCGCGGGGTGGCCGGTGTCGATCGCCGTCTCGACCTCGAGGCCCGCCTCGGCGGCACGCGTCGCGGCCGCGTCCGTCGCTTCGCGTGCGGTGGCCTTGAGGTCCCCTCGGACCTGTTCGACGCGGGCATCGTCGAGGACGAGGAAGGCGCGGTCGTCGACGACGGAGAGTACGTGAAGCGTCGCCGAGCGCGTTTTGGCGGCCTCGAAGGCGTGTTCGGCGACCGTCGCCGCGTGGTCGCTCCCGTCGGTGGGAAAGAGGATCGTCTCGTACATCTAGTCGGACCACTGGCGTGGAGGGAAAAAGAACTTCCTTCTCGTCCGCGCCGTGTGTACCACCGTCACTATCTGGATTTATGATGGAACTGGAGTGGATTCGACGCCGATTGCACTCTCTGCGGTCCTCGCTCGGTTCCGTTTCGACCCGCTGCCCTCGTTCGATCGTGCGTGCACTGACGTTCAGCCGCTACTGAAGCCCGCTATGGCCCGGTCGGTTTCCAGGCGAGTTCGATCTCGATCTCCTCTCGGTTCCCGCGCAGGAGCGTCGACCGTTCGATCACGTCGACGGAGAGTTCGACCGTCTCCGGTGGATTGAGTTTCACCGTCTTGTTCCCTACCTCGATGCGAACCGTCTCGCCGTCCGCGAACGCCGTCGAGAGGTGTTCGAAGTACGCCGCCAGTTCCTCGCGAGTGAGCGTCTCGTCCGTGGTGGTTCGGTCGGCCATACGACCTGCTGGCGACGCGTTCCTGAAAAGTATGTGCCGCGAACGAACGCAAATCCACACGTACTCGAGAACGGACGGGTCCGCGAGGCCGCTGTCGGCGACTCGAGGCGTCGGAGATCGTGGGCGCGACGCGATCTCCGAAGTGAGACGAAGCCGTCAGAACAGGTTCGCCTGCTGGTAGACGGAGATACCCTCGTCCGTGATCTCGTAGGGCTTTTTCTCCCGGGAGTGGTTCGCGTCTCGGATCTTCTGAATCTCGATCGCGAGTCGCGTCTCGCGAAAGTCGTCGGGGCGGACGTACTGTAACACGAAGACGGCGTCGGTGAGGTACTCGACGATGCCGTGCCGGGAGGCGTACGACGTCCGCTCCGAGGCCTCGCTCGTCAACAGCGCCGTCACGCCGGCCTCTTTCAGGCTCTCGGTGAAGTCGTAGACCTCGTTTCGCCGCGTCGCCCGGTCGTCGTACATCATCTCGAGCAGCGACACGGAGTCGAGGACGAGCCGCGACGCGCCGAACGCCTCGACGAGCGTCGGTAGTTCGGACCGGATCGACGTCAGGCTGTTCGCCATCTCGACGGGGTCGAGGTCGACGATGGCCAGTCGACCCTCATCGAGGTACTCGTCGAACGGGAACCCCTTCTCGGTCGCGCTGTTGACGACCCGCTGGTGGCTCTCCTCGAGCGTGATGTAGACGCCACGCTCGCCCTGTGCGAGCCCGTGGTTGAGAAACTGCAGGCCGAACGTCGTCTTCCCGGTCCCGGCGCCGCCGATCGCGGTCATCAACGACCGTTCCGGCACGCCGCCCTGAATCATCCGGTCTAACCCCTCGATTCCGAGTTCGAACCTGGGGAGTTTCGAGTCGACCTCCTCGTCGAAGTCGGAGTCGGAAGAACTGACGAAACTGACTCCCGACGGGCCGCCGCCGGCTCCACCCTCGCCTCCCGCGCCCGCGGGGAGATCCGGGACGTTCTCGAGGGCCGCGCCGAAGTCCTCGTCGAACAGCGAACCGCCGCCGTCGTCGCCGTCGGCGTCCGCGTCCCCCGACGAACCGCTGGCCGCGGTCGACGAGGAACCCGGCCCGGTGCGTGCAGCGCCGTCCGGACTGCCAGCGTCGCCGCCGCCTGTCGGGTCTCCGACGTCGTCGCCGTCGACCGCCGTTCCGAACTCGTCGCCGTCGACCGCCGTTCCGAACTCGTCGCCTCCCGGACCGGGGAACGCGTCGAACTCACCCTCGTCGAACGCGAGGGAGTCATCGTCGTCGGCTCTCTCGGTATCGTCGTCCCACCACGACTCGTCCTCGGTCGTCTCCGCTTCGTCCCGCGCGAGTGCCCGTTCGAACCAGTCTTCCTCGTCCTCAGCCATCTCGGCTTCCTCGTCCTCAGCCATCTCGGCTTCCTCGTCCTCAGC
>LKMK01000086.1 GCA_001563805.1 Natrialbaceae archaeon B1-Br10_E2g2 | reverse complement strand
GTATACCGAATAAATTCGCTCCGACTGTTGAATCCTCGTCCTTGCCACGTGTCCTCGATCTCGTTGAGAAACGACCGTGTGACTTTGAAGTTTACCGTGACGATCTCGTCGTCGTCGTTGTTTGTGTCCGCTTCGGACATACAGTTGTATTACCTGCGTGTTACTGTAGGTGTTTCGGCGTCCGAACGCTGAAGCTATTGGCGAGGAGAAACAGTAGCAGATCCGTAAATTAGTGTCGTTTGCTACCGGTTCTCACGCTGCTCTACTTTGTTCAGATAGATGAAATCCGTGGTACGAATCACAGAAAATATCTACCGTGGGTAATAGTGGGCAACACTTATTCAGCAATAGGTCCAAGTCGGTACCATGACGAAAGTAGATGCTCGGGACCTCCGAACGAACGAGACCGATGACCGAGGTCGAATCTATCTCGGAACAGAGTACGCGAACAAGCGTGTAACCGTCGCTGTCGTCGACGTAGAATCAGATCATCCCGACGAGGACGAACTGGCTGCTGCGTACCGCGAGGCATCTGAGAGTGCGGAAGCGCTTGCAGAAGAGTGGGACGAAGCATCGGACGAGGCGTGGGACGGGCTGGATAAATGAGCGAGGAGTCGGAAATTCGTCGCGGCGACGTTGTTATCGTACGGCTTGATCCCGCCGAAGGGCACGAAATGAAGAAAACTCGTCCTGCGGTAGTCGTCCAGAACGACGTTGGGAATCAAAATGCTCGTACGACTATCGTTGCACCTGCGACGGGGACATATCGAGGCTATCCGTTCGAGGTTCTCGTCGAAGCAGCGGAGTCGCCGCTCGAGAAAGATTCCTCGGTCCGTCTTGACCAGATACGCGTCGTCTCCATCGAAAAACGGATTCACTCGGTGCTTGGGAGCGTCGACACGGAAACGATGGAGGCGGTGGACGAAGCGCTGAAGCTGAGTCTCGGACTGGATTGACGTATATGCTGCGTTCTACCGAAGAACTAGCGACCGAACACCTCCGGTTCAAATCGCTCATTTATCGATACTCGAACAGAATTGCAACCGGAAGATCTCCACTCGCCAACCACTCACTACGAGGGGTGAGGATACCAATTTCGACTAGCGATTTTCCCGTTGCTCGACCTTGTTCAACTCGATCAGCAGTCGGAAGATCGCTTTCACGAGGTTCGCGTCCACGTCGAACCGTTCGGCGTTCTCGCCCGCACGATCCATCACCGCCTGCTCCTGTTGCTCGTCGGTCGTCGGCAGGCCTTCCTCTGCTTTGACCTGGGCGATCGTATCGGCGACGTACGTTCGCTGGGCGATCTGTTCGACGATCTCGCGATCGATCGACTGGATCTCCTCGCGCAGTTCGTCCAGGCTCATCTCTTCGGGCGTGCGATTCCCCGTGTCGGTAGTGGCTGTCTCTCGAGTCATGGCGTGTTCGTCGTTCGTGTCCCGTCCGTTCGCGTTCGCAGTAACCGTGTCGTTCCGTCGCGGTCAGCCCATCGATCTCGGACCGCCTCGAGCGTCTGCTTCTCGCCGACGGCGACGTAGCTCGGGCCCGTCCCCGACAGCGAGACGCCCTCGACGTCGGGCATGACCTCGAGCATAGGCTTCGTCGAGAAGCCGAGTGCGCCGGCGAAGGCGAAGCCGTTGACGGTCATCGCCTCGCCGTACCGGCCCTCGAGGGCGAGTTCCTCGACGAGGTCGGCCATCGGGGCGATCCGTTCACACGCCGAGACGTCGGCGTCGGCGCTGAACGACTGCTCTGGCGGCGTGTAAACGAGCGCGTGCCAGTCGCGTTCCTCGCGGGCGAGCAGTTCGTCGGCCGTGTTGTCGGTGACGGTGATCCCGCCGAGCATGCTCGCGCTGGCGTCGTCGAACGCGCCCGTCACCGTGACGCCGGCGTCGCGGGCCGCCCGGACGCCCAGCCGGCAGGCGTCGATTCGGTCGACCGAGTCGGCTACTTCGAGCGCGTCGAGCGTCGCGAGTACCGTCGCGTTCGCCGCCGCACTCGAGCTTTTCAACCCGGAGGCCATCGGAACCTCGCTCTCGGTTCGCACCCGGGCGCCGACCGTGGCGGGCTCGAGGCCGGCCGGATCGGCGTACTCGTCGACCGTAAACTCCACGCAGCGCTCGACGAGCGTGGTGTCGGCGTCGGGCTGGCCCGCGACGTCGCCGACGACCTCGCCGTCGTCCGTGAGTTCGACGGTGGCTGTCGTCTCGAGGTCGATCGCGAAGGCGGAGCCGATGCCGGTCGCGAGCGCGTTGAGAACCGTCCCTGCTGCCGGGGCAACGGCGCGGCCGTCCATACGGGGACTCACTCAGAGTGCCTATTTACGGCTGACGGTCTCGTGTACGTGGCCCCTGGCTCCCGCGGTGACCGGAGAGCCACCCGTTCGAACGGTCACGTATCGGGTGTTGGACCCCGGCGAGCCTGACGCCGCGGTTGGTTGAAGCCGACGTGGCCTGACGGGCGGTCGAAGCTGGGTGGCCATGAGGGTGGTGGAAGCCCACGTGACTTGGCAGGCGGAACAACCGCTTTTCGCACGTCCCGACAACACACCGCTTTTGCCGCGTCCCGACGAACGAACCCGTATGAGCACGCGCAGTAACGTCGCTCCGAGTACGCTCGGCGTCGACTTCGTCGAAGGGGGCCTCGTCGTCCAGTACCTGGACGGACGGGAGACGTTTTATCACGGCCCGCCGAAACCCGTCACGGAGTCGCTCAGGACGCCGCCGGGCAAACACGTCCACGTCCTCGTCACCGACCCCGACGGCGTCGAGGGCGTCATGACCTACGTCAACGACCGCGACACCCACGACGGCATCCTCGAGACGACCGGCGTCGGTCGGGTGATGCTCGAGGCCGACGACGAGGAAGAGCTGTTCCCGGGCGTCACGGTCACGACCGAGGCGTACTCGATCCGCGTGGAGGCGGACCTCGAGGTCGTCGACGGCCGCGTGTTCGTCTTCGCGGAGGACGAGATGAGCGAACACGCCTACGAACTGGTCGACCGCGACTACGAGGGGACGGCCGGCCGCGACGCGGACGACTCGACGACCGGGTCGGAGGCCTGAGCCCGTGCCGCTGCAGAAACCCTGGCGCGCCCTCGAGCGCGAGACCGTGGCGCGAGCACCCGACCGGCCGGGCGTCTACGAACTCGGCGACGATTCGGGGACCGTTCGGTCGGTCGGCCACGGCGTCCTGCGCGACGAGCTCAAAACCGCGCTCGCCTACGGCGACGCCGACCGCGTTCGCTGGACGGAGGCGCATACCCTCGAGCAGGCACGAGACCTCGCGGCCGACCACCGGGAACGACTCGAGTAGTCCACCTGTTCGGCACATAGCCTGTGCGAACCGCTGGGTAGGAGTCCGTGACGTCGGCTCGCTCGCTCTGAAGCACCAGACGTGGGTCCGAGCTACGGGGCCGCAGAGGCCACTCTAACACACTCGAGACGACCGGCCTGGCGGTGTCGGTCGAACGGTCGCCAAGCTTAACAGACCGCTGTTCGTTCCTCCACATATGACTATCCGGGCTGGGGAATCGAAGGCACGTAGCTGCGGTGACAGAGCTGGACGATGACGGAGTACGAACGTCACTTCGGCCGAGGTGGGCTCAACGAGCACGTTGACGTCGACACACTTATCGAGGGGATCGGGCTCGACGAGGACGAGATCGACTGGCGAAAGTCGTTCATCGGCTTCGACGAGTCCGACTGCGAGCGCCTCGAGGCGTTCGACGAGGTCTTCGAGGAGCACGCCGAGGAGATCGCAGACAGCTTCTACGACCACCTCACGAGCTACGAGCAAACCGTCGACGTCTTCGATCGATCGCCGAAATCCATCGAGGAGCTCAAGCGAACGCAGAAGGCGTATCTGACGACGCTCGCGGCTGGAAACTACGACGAGGCGTACTTCCGGAATCGAGCGCGCATCGGCAAGATCCACGATCTGGTGGACATGCCGATCAAACACTACCTCGGCCAGTACAACATTTACTACGGGTTGTTGCTCTCGCTCGTCACCGACCGACTGCACGAACAGCTCACCGCGACAGTCGAGGCCGAACTCGAGCGAGCCCTCTCGGAGGGCGGGGACGACGGGATCGACTCACAGCGGATCTCCCGCCGGATCTACGAGGACGTCGAGGACGGCATCGACGAGCTTCACTCGCTGTTGAAACTCCTCAACCTCGACATCCAGGTGGCCGTCGACACCTACATGCAGTCGCGTCTCGACGCCCTCGAGACCGAGCGCGATCGGTTCGCTGCGCTGTTCGAGAACGTCCCCAGTCCCGTCGTGATCGTTCGGTTCACCGACGACGGCGAGCGGGTCGAAGCTGTCAACGAGGCCTTCGAGGAACTGTTCGGCTACACCGCGGCGGATCTCGAGAACGACCAGTCGTTCGAGGAGTTGCTCCGACCGCCGGGTGAGGAACCGACGCCGATCGAGGGCAGTTCGCTCCTGGCCGAACTGAGCGACGAGCAGAACCGCGAATTGATCGAGGCGGAGGTCACGCTCGAGACGATGTTCGGTCGCCGGGAGTTCGTCCGTGTCTCGGCGCCGGTCGACCGTTCCGGGCTCGAGGATCTCGAGTACGCCTTCTACATCGACGTCACCGACCAGAAACAACGACAGGAACGCCTGCAGGTTCTCTCGCGGGTTCTCAGACACGACATCCGGACACAGATGAACATCGTGAAAGGCTGTGCGACCAGCCTCGGCGACGCAGCGGCGGCGGACGATGACGCATGCCGAGAGATGGCCGACCTGATCGACGAGGCTGCCGACGACCTCCTCTCGATGAGCGATCGGATCCGGGGAATCGAACGGGTCGTCGCTGGCCAGGCCGACCGCCGGTCGATCGACGCGACGGCGCTCCTCGAGGACGTCGTCGCCGACGTTCGCGGCCGGTATCCGGACTGTGAGTTCTCGCTGTCGGCGCCCGAGCGCCTTTGGCTGCGCGGTAGCGACTCGCTGTCCGACGCGATCGCACACGTCGTCGAAAACGGGGCCGAACACAACGACGCCGCCGACCCGCACGTCGAAATCTCCGTCGTCGAGAGCCTGGGCGGCGACCACGTCACGATTCGCGTCGCCGACAACGGCCCCGGCATTCCGCCCTCGGAGTACGAGGTGCTCACCGGCGAACGCGACCGCTCACAGATCGAACACTCGAGCGGCCTGGGACTGTGGATGGTCAACTGGGTCGTGACGAAAATCGGCGGCGCACTCGAGTTCGACGCGAACGCGCCGCGGGGGTCGATCGTGACGGTGCGATTGCCTCGAGCCGAGCCACCGTCGTAGTCGGGCTCCCACAGGCAGCATAGGCAGCTTCGTCACCGATCGACGGGCGGGACAATTCTCAAGGGGACGGCCGCGAAAGGATCGGGTATGAGCGAGTCGGACGGAGACGGCGTCACGCTGTCGGTACGGGCCGCGGAGAAGCGAGACGCCGGACGCGGGGTCGCGCGGGTGCCCGAGAGAGCGCGTCGTCGGCTCGGCGTGCTGAGCGGCGATACGGTCGTCATCGCGGGCGACGAGCAAACGGTCGCGAAGCTGTGGCCGGCCGATCCCTCGATCCCGGATAACGTCGTCCAGATCGACGCCGACACCCGTGCGAACGCGGGCGTCCACGTCGGCGATACGGTCACCGTCCAGTCGAAGGACACGTCGACGATCCGGGACGCCACGCGGGTGACCCTCGCGGCCCCGCCGTCGGTCTCCGACGGCGAGGCGCGACTCGGCACCCGGACGGCGACGCAGAAACTCCGCAACCGCCCGGTCCGCGTCGGCGAGCAGATCCGGATCGAGGGCGTCGCCGGCGAGCCGTTCCGCGTCGTCGACACCGATCCCCGTGGCGACGTCCGGATAACGAGTTCGACGACGATTCGCGTCGTCGAGACGGACTCGAGCGAGCGCCAGTCCGGTTCGAGCCAGCGTGCCGACGCTCGCGAGACCGAGCGGACGACGAGCGATCCCGCTAAGGAATCGGCGTCGCTCGACGCCAACCTGGAGGCCAGTTCGGGCGTCACCTACGAGGACATCGGCGGACTGGACGACGAACTCGAGTTGGTCCGCGAGATGATCGAACTGCCCCTCTCGGAGCCCGAACTCTTCCAGCGACTCGGCGTCGAACCGCCCTCCGGCGTCTTACTGTACGGGCCGCCGGGGACCGGCAAGACCCTCATCGCGCGGGCGGTCGCAAACGAGGTCGACGCCAACTTCGAGACGATCTCCGGCCCCGAAATCGTCTCGAAGTACAAAGGCGAGTCCGAGGAGCGACTGCGGGAGGTCTTCGACCGGGCCGAGGCCAACGCGCCGACGATCGTCTTCTTCGACGAGATCGACTCGATCGCCGGCCAGCGCAACGACGACGGCGACGCCGAAAACCGGATTGTCGGCCAGCTCCTGACTCTGATGGACGGCCTCGACGCCCGCGGCGAGGTGATCGTCATCGGCGCGACCAACCGCGTCGACACCATCGACCCCGCGCTTCGTCGTGGCGGCAGATTCGACCGCGAGATCCAGATCGGCGTCCCCGACGTGGAGGGGCGCAAGGAGATCCTCGAGGTCCACACCCGCGGCATGCCGCTTGCGGACGAGGTGAGCGTCGACGCCATCGCCCGCCGGACCCACGGGTTCGTCGGCGCGGACCTCGACGCCGTCGCGAGCGAGGCCGCGATGGCTGCCATCCGGGATCGACCAACCGAGGCCGACGAGCGAGAGACGTGGAACCGCGACCCGACCGTCCGCAAACGTCACTTCGACGAGGCGCTCGCGTCGGTCGAACCCTCGGCGATGCGCGAGTACGTCGCCGAGTCGCCGACGACGGACTTCGCCGACGTCGGCGGCCTCGAGGAGGCCAAACAGATCCTCCGGGAGTCCGTCGAGTGGCCCCTGACGTACGACCGACTCTTCGAGCAGACGAACACCGACCCGCCCTCCGGCGTCTTGCTGTACGGACCGCCCGGGACCGGCAAGACGCTGCTCGCGCGTGCACTGGCCGGCGAGACGGACGTCAACTTCGTCCGCGTCGACGGTCCGGAGATCGTCGACCGCTACGTCGGCGAGAGCGAGCGGGCGATCCGCGAGGTGTTCGAACGCGCCCGCCAGTCCGCGCCGTCGATCGTCTTCTTCGACGAAATCGACGCCATCACGGCCGCCCGCGGCGAGAGCCACGAGGTCACCGAACGCGTCGTCTCACAGCTCCTGACCGAACTCGACGGCATGAGCGAGAACCCGAACCTCGTCGTGCTGGCCGCGACCAACCGCAAGGAGTCCATCGACCCCGCACTGCTGCGGCCGGGCCGACTCGACACGCACGTGCTCGTTCCCGAGCCCGACGCGGCCGCTCGCGAGCAGATCCTCGAGGTCCACACCCGCGGCAAACCGCTGTCCGACGACGTCGACATCGCGGACCTCGCGGCCGACCTCGAGGGCTACACGGGCGCCGACCTCGCCGCCCTCGTCAGGGACGCCTCGATGAAGGCCATCCGCGAGGTCGCAGCCGAGTACGACCCCGACGAGGCGAACGAGAAGGCCGACGAGGTCGTCATCGAACGTCGGCACCTCGAGGCCGCTCGCGACGCCGTCGACGTCTGAACCGGGCTGTCCTGACGGGATCCCGACCACGGCGTCGGGTCGATCGGTCGATCAGGACGGACTCGAGGCCGGGTCCTCGGCCTCGTCGTCGGTCGACTCGACAGACCCTGAGTCGAGTTCGAATTCGTCGAACGGCTGGAAGTCAGTCGGCGTCTCGAGGACGACCGTCTCGCCCGCGGTCGTCGACTCGCCGGGTTCGACGGCGACGTCGTCGCGGTCGACCGAGGGCGGAAAGCGGAGGTCGACCCGGCTGCCGAAGGCGATGTGGCCGATGCGGTCGCCGCGCTCGAGTTCGTCGCCGGGGTCGACGTACGGGAAGATCCGACGGGCGAAGGCGCCCGCGATGAACGTCACTTCGGCGGGTTCGCTCGCGCCGTCATCGGTTGGGTCGTCGGATCTGTCGGCGCTCTGGCCGTCGGAGCTGTCGGCGTTCGGGTCGCCGAACGCTCCGTCTGCATCAGCGTCAGCCTCGAGCGCCGTCCCGGACGACTGGGGGGCCAGCGACTCGGTCTCGAGTCGGAGGTGAACCCGTTCGTTCTTTTCCGACTCCTTGGAGAAGGCGGGTCGGTTCGCCCCCGAGACGTGTTCGACGTCGACGACGGTCGCGTCGAACGGCGCGCGGACGACGTGGACGTGCCAGACGTTCATGAAGACGCCGAGGCGAACCCGGTCGCCGTCCTCGCGGAGGACCGAGACGGTGCCGTCGGCCGGCGAGACGACGCCCGTCGGCGGCGGCGTTCGGTCGGGATCGCGGAAGAACGCGAGCGTGCCGACGCCGACCGCGAGCGCGAGGAGCCCCGCAGCGACGCTGTAGATGACCGCAAACGGCGCTGCGAGCAGCGGAACGATGGCGTACTTCCAGGCACCCGGCGCGAAGTTCATGCGGGGAAGAGGACGTGGACCCGCTTGGCCGTTACGAAAGGTCAGGTGGCCGAGGGATGGTCGCTCCTCGAGAATAGGCGGGCCTCGGTTTCGGCCTCGCCGGGAGAACTGTCGTTCTGAAGACACTATCTGTCCGCCCGCAAACGTGTCGGTGAGTGTCCAGAATATATTTATCCGGGACAGTCATGGTTGTCCACAATGCGAATTACTACGGGCGTGCCGGGCTTCGACGCGCTTGTTGATGGCGGCATTCTGAAAGATCGGCTCTACGTCGTCAGCGGCCCGCCGGGGAGCGGGAAAACGACGTTTTGCTCCCAGTTCGTCACGCAGGGTGCGATCGACGGCGAGACGACGCTGTTTCTGACCCTCCACGAGTCCGAAGCCGAGATCGTCTCCGACATGAGCAACTACGAGTTCGGCTTCGACAGGGCGGTCAGCTCCGGTCACGTGAAGGTGCTCAACGTCTTCGACAGCGAGGCCCAGCGGCTCCTCTCGTCGTCCTCGCGCTCGAGCGGCGAGTTCCCCTCGAACGTCGACAACCTGGCGAACCAGCTCGTCGCCTTCATCGAATCCCGCGGCGTCGACCGCCTCGTGATCGACTCGACGATGCTGCTCGAGTACTACTTCTCGGACGACCTGAACGCACTCATCAAGTTCCTGACGAAGCTCAAGCGCGCGGACGCGACCGTCCTGTTGATCTCGGAGATGACCGACCCGACCTCCTACACCGACGGCCATTACCTGGCCCACGGCGTCATCTTCATGCACAACTACCTCGAGTCCGGCGGGATGACCCGGGGGATCCAGATCATCAAGATGCGTGGCACCGAAATCGACTGTGACATCCGTGAGATCGAGTTCACCGACCGCGGACTCACGGTCCATCCCGACCGGAAGGTATCGGTCTGAGATGTACGGGGAGTCTTTCGGAACGGACTGGACGGCCATCGACGACCGCGACGAGGTCGTCCTCCGTGCGTACGCGCTGGGGGTGGCGGCCCGGCTGGGCGAGGAGTGGCCGGACGAGCTCGAGCGACTCGCCACGCAGGTCGGGACCGCCTACGACCGCAGCTTCGTCGAACTCGCCTACCGCAAGGGCCGCGACGAGGCGGCTGCAGCGCCGATCGACGACGACGAAGGGATCTGGGAGGAACTCGTCGAAGAGAAGACGACGATCAACCCGCTCGAGCGGGACGGCGACCGCGACTGGGACGATCGCGGTGATGACACCACACTCCCGGACGCCCTGGAGAAGGTCGACGTCGATACGCTCCCACCCGACAGCACCCAGCGCGTCAGCCGGCCGTCGTTTCTCGATCGCGAGCCTGACTCCCGGCGGGCCCCTCGAACGGAAGAGCGAACCGTCTTCGGCCGGCCGGTCAGCGACGTCCGAAGACGTCGACCCGACCGCGAGACGAGCGACGGCTCGGACGAGGACGACGGGGACGACGAGTTCGACTCTCCCTCGGAGTCGACGGCCGACGACGACGCGACCGGGGGCTCGAGGGGAGACGATACCAAGGGCGACCGGGGCGGCGGCGACCGATCATAAGACGAAGCGTCGAGCAAGCACCGGTGGGCGGTCGAGGCGACCGCACGTGATCCACCCCCGAGGAATCGGCTTCTGGACGGAACATCCCCTCGAGTAACCACCTCGCGTGAACCGCACCCTCGCCGAGCCGTTTCGCTCGCTCGTTCCGGATCGATTCTCAGTACGGATCGATTCTCAGTACGGATCGATTCCCAGTACGTGATCGAAAACGCGCCTACAGCGTGTCGACGTCGAGGATCATCACGACTTCACCCTCACCGAGCACCGACGCACCGCTGATACCCGGGGCGCCGCTGAGGACACCTTCGAAGGGCTTGATGACGACCTCCTCTTGGCCGACGACGTCCGAACAGCGCAGACAGACCTGCCGGACGCCGTCTTTGATGCGGACGACCATGTCGTCCTCGTCGGGTTCGGCGTCGGGGACGTCGAGACGGTCGGCGAGCGACAGCAGCGGGTAGACCCGTTCGTCGTGGGTGATCGTGGGTCGACCCTCGACGGATTCGACGGTAACGTCCTCGAGTTCGGAGATCTCGTCGATGTTCTTGATCGGGACGCCGTACATCTCCTCGCCTGCGGTGACGAACAGGACGCGAACGATGGCGACGCTCACCGGGAGCATCAGCGTGACGCTGGTTCCGGCGTCGGGTTCGCTCTCGACGTTGATCGAGCCGTCGACGCCGCGGACGACCTGGTTGACGACGTCCATTCCGACGCCACGGCCGCTGACCTCGGTGACCTCCTCGGTCGTCGAGAAGCCGGGGTGGAAGATCAGGTCGTAGACCTCCGAATCGTCGAGCAGTCGGCCCTCCTCTTCGGTGATGACGCCCTGACTGATCGCTTTCTCCTTGATTTCGTCGACGTCGAGGCCGCCCCCGTCGTCCTGGACGGTCACCGAGACGCGGTCGCGTTCGCGCTCGCCGATGAGCTTGATCGTTCCCTCTCTGGGTTTACCCTTCGTCTCGCGCTCTTCGGGCGACTCGATCCCGTGGTCGACCGCGTTCCGGATGAGGTGCATCAGCGGGTCGCCCAGTTCGTTCAGGATCGACCGGTCCATCTCGATGTCGACGCCCTCCATCCGGAAGTCGATCTCCTTGTCCTGCTTGCGGGAGATGTCGCGGACGATTCGGGGGAAGTTGCCGACGATCTTCTTCAGCGGGACGAGCCGGATCTCGAGCACCGTATCCTGCAGGCTCGCGGTGATCTTGCCGTGTTCCTCGAGTTCGTCTTCGGCCTCGACGAGGTCGTTCTCCTCGATGATCTTGCGAAGTTTGATCCGGCTCGTCACCATCTCCTCGACCTGGTTGTAGAGCTGGTCGACCTGCTCGACGTCGACGCGGATCGACTCGACCTCCTGGCTCGAGTGGGTGGTACTCGAACTGCCACTGGAGCCGCTCGATGCATCCTCGTCGGCCTCGGACTCCTCGGCCAGGGACGCTTCGACCTGGTCGGTGAGCCGATCGGCGCTGGCTCCCTCGAGGTAGCGGTTGTCCTCGAAGAATCCCGTGACGTCCGTTTCGGTGACGTCCCCGTCGGCAGCGACGAAGACGTCGAACGAGCCGTCGAACTCGCCCCCCTCGATCGCCTCGTTGTCCGGTTCCGTCGTCAGGAGGTCGTACTCGTCGTTCGTCGCGTCGAGAACGAACATCGCGTCG
>LKMK01000085.1 GCA_001563805.1 Natrialbaceae archaeon B1-Br10_E2g2 | reverse complement strand
GTACGGGTCGAGTGCGGTCTACTCGTTCCAGCGCGACCTCGGCTATGGCTGTCCCTGCGAGGTCGTCGAGGCGTTCGACTGCCCGGTGACCGACGTCCGGGTTCACGACGGAGCGTTGCACCTGACCTTCCACGCGTCCGATATGCACGGGTTGCAGGCGATCATCGGCGAACTCAGGGACCAGTACACACTCGACGTCAAACGACTGCTCCAGTCCCAGCAGGACCACGCCGACGAGCACCTCGTCTTCGTCGACCGGAGTACCCTCACCGACCGCCAGCTCGAGGTGCTCGAGACGGCCCACCGGATGGGCTACTTCGACCACCCCAAGGGAGCCAACGCGGGCGAGATCGCCGGCGAGCTCGGGATCACGGGAACGACGTTCACCGAACACCTCGCTGCGGCCCAGACGAAGCTGCTCGATGCGATCCTCTCCTACGGCAGCTACAACAACTGAGCGGCAGTGCACACAGCACCGCACGAGGGACGCGCAGTTTGGAGCGAAGAGCCCAGTGAGAAGCGTGGACAGTGCGACCGGTGTGGAAACCGATTCGGGTGGTCGTATGGTACAAGAATCCTTCGGGAACTACCCGGCCCCGGTAGCGATCCCCAACCCTATATATACTGGACGCACACCTGTATTCGTAATCACTGCCGTCACGCGAGTACGCCCCCTCATGAGTAGATACGTATTCACGTGCCCCGACTGTGGGCAAGAGATCGAGGTAAACGAATCGATGCGCGAGGCGACGCTCACACATGGCTGTCCAGTCTGTGGCGCGACCGTCACGAAAGCCGCCTTCGCCTCCGAGCAGCCGAGCTAAGCGACGTTCGCTCGCGCCAGAACAAAACTCAGTCTACTCCTCGCGGTCGACTTCGGTTCGACGACCCTCGAGCGAGTCGGGGTCGAGTCGGTACAGTTCGATGTCGAGTTCGTCTTTCGATTGCGCCCAGATCTCGAACAGCGGCCGCTTGGCCCGTCCGTACTGGGCGATCTGATCCGCGGTCAGCTCCGACGGAGGGATGTCCACGAGCGTTCCCGACGCGACGACGCTCCGGTAGATCGGATCCTGCTCGTTGTAGATGACGAGCCTGGCAGCCGGCGACGAATCGAGGAACTCCCGTTTCTCGCTTTCCGGCGTCGAAACGAGTCGCATATAGAACTCCCGCTCGGCCTCGTGATACCCGTACGAGACTGGAATCGCGTACGGCTCGTCGGTCTGCGCGAGCGACAACACCCCCGTCTCGTGCCGACCGAGGAAATCGTCGATCTCCTCGTCGGTCATCTCCACTTCCTGATTGATAGCCATCGTCTCAGTGAGTTCCCAATGGAGGAACACTGCCTTTATAGTTGTTATCGGCTACCGGGAGCGTTCGCCAGTATCCCCATCGATCGGGAGGAAGACTGCTTCGCGAATCTCGAGGGCGGTCTCGAACTCCGCCTCGCGGCCCCGGTTGCGCCCGATCCGCAGCAGTTGTTCCTCGTGGGCCCGGCGAACGGCCGACGTTTCCCGGTCTCCGAGTTCGAGCGTCGTGCCGACCTCGTCCCAGTGACCCCACTCGACGAGAAACGCCACCCGGCGGTCGTCCCCGTATATCCGCTCGTACTCGCGGCGATACCGCTCGAGCTGTGGGTTCAGGTGGGTCGCCGTTCGCTCGAGGAGGTCGGGCAACCGGGCCGGCGGGACGCTCGCTTTCGCGGCCGTGAGCACGACCACCTGGCCGTCGATCGGCGCGTCTGCCATCTACCCGCCCGCGCGCATCGCCTTCTGTGCGAAGCGGTCGACGAGCGGCTCGAGAGTTTCCGCCTCGCCCTCGAAGACCACCGTCACCTCCGACAGCGTGAGCGAGGGACCGATCGCGACCGAGTCGACGGTGATCGACGCCGACCAGCCCTCGCCACGGACCAGGCCCTCCTCGACGCGTTCGCCCCCGAGGTTTCGCAGGTATCGCACCGCGAGACGCTCGGAGATGCCACGAAAGGATCGTTCGATACGCCGTTCCATGTCCCCGATTCGCACTCCGGACAGATAAACTCGCGCTCGAGGACGGTGCTCGAGCGGACGGGACGCTTTCGAAGCGAGCCCCGACTCATACGGATTACTGTACGTCATGTCCGGCGCAACCGCGACCCGGGCGGCGGTTGCGCCGGTACATCGGTACAGGAATCCGTATCAGAGCAGCGCCCTGAACCCGACGACGCCGAGGACGCCGGCGACCAGCGCGAGCAGGATGCTCTCGGTTTTCCACATCACGAGCACCACGAGCCCCGCGGCGCTCCACTCGGCCGGCCCGCCGGCCGCGAGTTCCGGCCCGAGCACCGCGATCACGATCGCACCCGGGAGCACCGAGAGCCCGGCCTCGAGGCGGTCGCTCAGTTCGACGTGGCGGACGATCCAGATACCGCCGACCTTCGTGAGGACGGTCACGGCGGCCATCGCGAGCACGACCGCGACCACGAACGGATCGAGCGCGAGCGCACCGCTCGAGGGGACGACCGAGAGCGCGTTGGCCGGTTCAGCCGTCATACCGGATCACCTCGACGACGGCGGCGGCGAGCCCGCCCAGCAGGATGTACCACTGTCCCGGGACGAGCGCGGAAGCGACGACGGCGACGGCGAGCGCGACGAGCCACGGAACGATCGAGGACCGACCGTCCCATAGTTCGGCGGCCAGCGCGACGAAGATGAGCGCGAGCATGAAGTCGATGCCGTACTCGGTCGGATCGCCGACGGCGCCGCCGACGAGCGCCCCAACGACGGTCGAGAGAACCCAGAAGACCCAGATCGCGAGCCCACTGCCGAGCAAGAACGCTCCCCGACCGTTGCCGGATTGCAGGTCGCGAAGCGTCAACGCCCAGTTTTCGTCGGCCATGAAAAAGAGGCTGCCGTAGACCTTCTTCCAGGAGAGCGACTGGAACCACGGCTGAAGCGCCGCGCCCATCAGCGAGTACCGCAGGTTGATCGCGAAGACGGTGAGGACGATCGTCGCGACCGGGATCGGATCGGCCCAGAGTTCGATCGCGACGATCTGTGAGGCCCCCGCCAGGACGACCGCGCTCATCAGGGCCGCCTCGGCGACGCTCAGCCCGGCTTGGCTCGCGAGGACCCCAAATGCGACCCCGTAGCCGCCGACGCCGATCGCGATCGGTGCACAGGTGAGAAAGCCGGCGCAAACGCCGTCCCAGCCGAACGTAACCGGCGTCCGGCCCGGCTCCGATGGCTGCGGATCGTCGTTCGCGTCCGATGGCTGCGGGTCGTCCGTCCCCGATACCTGCCGGTCGTCGTTCGCCTCCGACGAGTCGGTCGGCTCCACGTTCGCCTCCATCGAATCGTTCTATCCACCCTCGAATCGCGGAGGCGTAAAGCGATCTCGGAATCGATTCGTCGCTGAGACGGGCAGCCAGTGAGGCGGCGTCGAAACGGACGGACTGACCGAGAACGCCCCCGGCTAGCCGCCGGCGACCGGCGGGAACACCGACAGCGTATCCCCGTCCTCGAGTTCCGTCTCCGGACCCGCCATGTGCGTGACGTCCCGACCGTTCTTCAGCACGCTCAGCTGTGGGGCGATCGTCCCGTCCTCGAGCAGTTGCCCCTCGAGGCCGTCGTACTCCGACTCGAGCGCCGCGAGGACGTCGCCTACCGTGGCGTCGCCGTCGAACCGCTGGCTTCGCTCTTTCTCGCCGACTGCCTCCCGGAAGGTGGCGAAAAATCGCATGTCGATCTCCATACCCGTACGACGACTGCCTGACCTATAAGTTCGGCCGGTCGCTCGAGCGACGGATCGATAAAGGTCAGTCGGCCGTGACCGCGGGCGAGGACGTATACGAGATCGACCCGACCTCGGCGGTCTCGAGTGCCTCGGCGATCGCGGTCGCGCCGAGCTCCTCGGCGTCGGCGTCGTCGGCGGCCTCGACGACGACCTCGACGGTGAACTCGACGGTGATCGTGTACGGATCGAACGGCGCAGCGGGGTGTTCGTAGACGGTCGCATCGGTGATCTCGAAGGCAGAGATCGTCCCGTCGGCAGCGATGGACTCGAGGCGGGCGGTCAGTTCGTCGGTGGCCTCGTCGCGGGCGGTCGTATCGGTTCCCTCGTGGAGGGTGACGAGGGTCGTTCCGTCGCGGGAAACGGCGAACTCCATACCCTCATTATCGACCGAGGGTAATTGAATCCTTGGTCATGAATGTCATGGCTGGCTGTCAAAAGCACGCCGTACTCGTCGGTAGCACCACCTTACCGGGGCTGGCCCCCTCGACGGCCGAAGACCGCGCATGCGACGCAGCTCGTCGAGCCGGGCCGAAACCGAGTCACTCGAAGGCGAGGCGATCGGGGCGCCCGCCGCGTCGAGGGGACTCGCTGCGGCTGCTGCAGTCACGACCGCCCGGTGGGCGGCTGTGTCAGAGCTGGCCAGCGCGATCAGCTGAACCGGCCGAGAACCCGCCGCGTGAGCGGTGCTACTCCGTCAATAACGATCAGACGGGCCGTACTCGACCGTACCATGAACCGACGCGCGTACCTCGCGTCCGGGCTCGCAGTGGCGGTTGGGGGCTGTATGGGCCGTAGTGACGGCGACGTGGCCGAGGAGGACTCGAGCGACGACGACGTCGACGACGAGCCGGCCGACCCGGTCGAACCCGAGCCTGGCGAGACGATCGACGACCTCTCCGACATCGACGCGTGGGAGCTGGTCGCCGGGGCGGTGGCTCGGGAGGAAGATCGTGCGGTCGTCGGCGACAGCTGCGCCCGCCTCGAGAACCGGGAGGGAGACGAGCAGGCCCGGATCGCCTACGAGTTCGACGAGCCACTCGACTGCCGAGGGCACAGCCCGGGTCTGGCAATCGCGGCGGACGAACCGATGGCGCCGTTGCTCCAGCTGTTCGACGACGACGACGGCCACGTTACCTTCCGAGCGACCGTCGAGGCCGACGTCGAACTGCTCCGGGTCCCGTTCGGCATCCAGCACGTCGACGACGCCGATCTCGGGGCGATCACCCGGCTCGAGATCGCCCACGTCGCCGCTGAAGACGTCGACCAGCAGCTGTGGGTCGACGACCTCCACTTCGTGGCCCGGCCCGAAACGGGCGTCGTTACGCTCCAGTTCGACGGCGGCCACGAATCGATCTACGAGAACGGGCTCTCACTCACCGAGGAGTACGGCTACCCCGCGACGGCATTCATCCCCACGGGCCGCATCCGCGAGGAAGCCGACCACGACGGCGAGGCACTGGCCGAACCCCAGCTCGAGGGCCTCGACGGCGCGGGCTGGACGATCGCCAGCCACACCGCCCGCAGCCGGCCGCTCCCAGACCTCGAGGACGACGAGCGACTCGAGGAGATCGAAGACGCCGTCGAGTGGCTCGAGAGCGAGGGCTACGGCGACGGAGCGCGGTACGTCGCCTACCCGTCCGCCCGGTACGACCAGGCCGGGCTCGAGGCCGTCCGCGAGGCCCACGAACTCGGATTCGTCGGCCGCTATCCGTGCCAGGGGGAGCCAGCGGATCCGCTGCTCTGTTCGCGCGTTCTCGAGCCGGACCCGGACGAAATCGAGGACGTCCTCGAACGAACTGCCGCCTACGGCGGCATTACGGCGCTCGGGTGGGTTCGTCTCGAGGGCGACTCGCTCGAGTCGTTCGAGACCGCGATGGAGACCCTCTCGGAGTTCGAGGGCGACCTCGAGGTGGTGTCGCCACGCGAGCTCGAGGAGGAATACGTTCACTAAGCGGGACTCCCCCCTCGAGACTGCGCTGTAGGTTGGGGTTTCGAATTGTTAGGCACGGAGAACGTGCGTTCAGCCGAAGGAAACAGCCCGAAAATCAGGGTAACTGACCATCCGGTTTTTCCCGTCTTCGGACCCCGTTTTGGCTGCCGATGACCATATCACGACGATCCACGATCAAAGCCATAGGCGTCGTCGGTGCCGGCTCGACGCTTTCCGGTACCGCACTGGCAATCAGTGAACACGACGACGACGAACGAGACCCCGAAGAGGCCCCAGAGGACGAAGAGATGGGTGCGTTGCGGATCGCTCACTTCTCACCCGACGCGCCCGACGTCGACGTCTACGTCGACGACGATCAGATCCTCGCGGACGTCGCGTACGACGACGTTTCGCCGTACCTCGAGATCGCACCGGGCACCTACACGGTGACCATCACGGCCGCCGGCGATCCGGAGACGGTCGCCTACGAAGAGGAGCTTACGGTCGATGACAGCTACTACACGGCCGCTGCGATCGGTGAACTCGAGGCCGAGGCACCCGTCGACGAGGAAGACGAACCGCTCGAGGAGGAAGAAGACGAACCGCTCGAGGAGGAAGAAGACGACCTGGTAGACGAAGACGACGACGAGACGTTCGACGAGGACCCGGACACCGCGTTCGACGTCCTGGTACTGGTCGACGACACTCCCGACGACGTCCAGGAAGAGACCGCGAATCTCCGGTTCGTCCACGCCTCACCCGACGCCCCGCCCGTCGACATCGTCGACGAAGAGAGCGGCGCGGCGGTCTTCGAGGGGATCCCATTCGGACAGCCGACCGGATACGTCCCGGTCGAACCGACCGAGAGGACACTCGAGGTGTTCCCCGCGGACGAGGAAGAAGACGACCTCGACGAGGATGACGAATTGGACGAGGACGCCGAAGCGGACGACGATCCTGCTCTCGACGAAGACGACGAAGAAGACGACGACCTCGAGGCGGAAGAAGACGACGCGATCGAGCCGGAAGATCCAGTCCTGTCGGTCGACGTCGAACTCGAGGAGCAGATGGCCTACACCGCCTACGCCATCGGATACCTCGAGGAAGAGGAGGTCGACGACGAGATGGACGACGACCTGATGGACGACGACGAGATGGACGACGACGAGATGGACGACGACGAGATGGACGACGACGAGATGGACGACGACGAGATGGAAGAGCGCCCGCTCACCGCGCGACTTCTCGTCGACGGGACGATGGAAGAGGAAGAAGACGACGTCGAGCCGGAGGAAGAAGAAGTGGAGCCGGACGACGAAGCGCCCGACCCCGACGAGGAAGAGGAGGACCTCGAACCGGATGACGAAGAAGAGATGGATCCGGAAGCGGACGAACTCGAGCCCGACGAGGAGGACGAGTACGAAGACGACTACGACGACGAGTACGAAGACGACTACGAGGACGACGAGCTAGTAGAAGCCGACGACTGATCGGGCACTGACGCGGGCAGACCTGTGCCGTCGGCGCCGTAAACGGCACCATACGGCTGCCAACTACCGTTCCGTACAGCACCATTTCTCTCGTTCACCCGACCCTACAGCACCACAGTGCACAGTCGGGCCGTCGCCACCGCTCCGACGATGGACCGTCGTGGCCGTCCCCGCGAAGGGCTGTCCCGATCCCCCTCGCACAGGTCGCCGTGGCGCTTCCCGCGCAGGTCGCTGTGGCCTCGCAGAACCAGGAGTCGCGAGCGAGCGACGGCCCGCTGCCGTGACCGACACGCTCGCGAGTCGGACCCCATCGAGGCCGCGGTCGACGAACCGGCCGTCCGAGCCGACGGCGTCGGTGTCGGTCTCGAGGCGGACCCGCCAGGGTGGCCCCGAGTCGACCTCTCGTGTCACGATGGGCGAGCCAGCGACTCGAGGTGCAAACGCCGCCAGGGAGCTGCCGCTTTCGCTTAGAGAGAGGGCGCTACTCGAGTCTCTCGACGGCTTTCGAACGTCGATGTTGCCTGAGAACTGACGGCTTCGATCGGCCGCGAACGCACCGTACAGGAGTGGCCTGCCGGACAGCGGTCGATGCAGAGAGTTCGCCGGAGACGCGGCGAATTCTCACGATAACTCTGTCCGACAGTCCTAGACGTCGACGTACTGGTCGACCCACTCCTGGCGACGCTGGAGTGCTCGTCGCCCCTTGGGAGTCAGGGCGTAGTAGTTCGTCCGTCGATCGAGTTGGCCTTTCTCGACGAGTTCCATCTCGACGAGGGTGTCGAGATTCGGGTACAGCCGGCCGTGTGTGACCGGCTGGTCGATGTACCGATTGATGTCGTCGAGAATCTCCTGGCCTGACGGACGGTCTTTGCCGGCGATGACGTACAAGAGGTCACGCTGAAATCCGGTGAGCTTGTCCATGGATCATCCTCTGAGTAGCGACGTTCACCGATTCGTGGCTTTGTTATAGGGGTGGTACGGTGGAGAAATATCGCGGAACGGACCGCGTAGCAGCGGTACAGCCCGCATTATCGACCAACGGCCGAGAGCCGGGGTCGGTCGTGACGAGGCGCTTTTGAATCCGACCACCCTATCGATCGGTATGTCACCCGATCCCCTGGCCTGGGAACCGCTCGATCGCTCGGTAGCGTACACCTGTCCCGGCTTCGACGTCGTTAACGAAACCGTTCGGCTTCCTGACGGAACCGAGACCGACTTCGATTACCTCACGGAGCCGGCGAGCGTCTGCATCCTCCCGTTTCGCCCGGACGGCGACGTCGTCTGCATCGACGAGTGGCGACAGGCCGTCGGCCGCGTCAACCGCGGGCTCCCCGTCGGCGGTACCGAACCCGGCGACGACGACCTCGAGGCCGCGGCCCGTCGCGAACTCGCCGAAGAGACCGGCCACGAGGCCGACCGGCTCGAGCCACTGGTGACCGTCGAACCGGCCAACGGCATCGCCGACGCCGTCTTACACGTCTTCGTCGCCCACGGCTGCCGACCGACCGCCGACCAGCAGCTCGATCACAACGAGAGCATCCGCGTGAGGACGATGGGGTACGAGGACCTCCTCGAGGCCGTCGGCGCCGGCGAGATTCGCGACGGCCGAACCGTCCTCGCGGTCTCACACTACGAACTGTTCGGCACCGAAGACGAGTGAGTCGGTACTATCCGGCCGCCGGAAGATGTCCGATTTGCACGCAGGGTAGCCGGCCGATGTACGGTCGACTTGCGGTTCGTCGACCGAACAACCGGTGGCAGCTGCTGGGCGACAGGTGGCAAAAAATGACCGGTGGCAGGTGATCGGACTCGAGGGCGTCGCGTCGATTACAGCAAGGCAATCGACGGCTGGTCGTCCGCGTCAGCAGGGTCGTCTTCGTCCTCAACGTCGTTTTCGTCGTCGAGGTCGTTCTCCTCGTCCTCAACGTCGTTCTCGTCATCGAGGTCGTCCCCGTCGTCGACATCGTTCTCCTCGTCGATGTCCTCGAGCGGCTCGAGCGATTCGACGGTGACCGCGTCGGCGTTCGCCTCGCCGACGGACATCGAGAGTGCGGAGGCCTCCGAGACGACGGCGTCTTCGGCGTCGTCGTTCTCGTCGTCTTCGTCCTCGGCGACGTCGTTCTCGTCGTCAGCGGCGTCGTCGTTCTCCTCGTCAGCTTCCTCGAACTCGTCGATGGTCATCGAGTCGATCGAGACGGTCTCGACGTCGAACTGCTCGATGGTGAGCGAGCCGATCTCTTCTTCGACGCCGTTCTCGTCGTCAGCGACGTCGTTCTCGTCGTCAGCGACGTCGTTCTCGTCGTCCTCGGCGACGTCGTTCTCGTCGTCAGCGGCGTCGTTCTCATCGTTCTCGTCATCGACGTCGTTCTCGTCGTCGTCATCGAACAGTCCGTCGAACCAGTCAGTGACCTGGTCGATGATGCCCTCCTCGACCGCGAGGTCGTCGATGGTCATCTGCTCGACGTCCATCGTCTCGATGGTGAGGTCCTCGACGGTGACCGAGTCGGCGTCCTCGTCGATCAGATCGATCTCGTCGTCGACGTCGTTCTCATTTTCCTCGTCGACGTCGTTCTCATTTTCCTCGTCGACGTCGTTCTCATTTTCCTCGTCGACGTCGTTCTCATTTTCCTCGTCGACGTCGTTCTCATCATCCTCATCGAGCGCATCGTCTTCCTCGTCATCGGCGTCGTTCTCATCCTCCTCGTCGAGTTCCAGGTCCTCGAACGAGACGTCCTCGAGTTCGAGTTGCTCGAGTTCGACGTCCGACAGCGTGACGTCTTCGGTCGTCTGTAGGTCGTTCTCGTCGTTTTCGTCAGCGTTGTCGTTCTCCTCGTTCTCTTCAACGTCAGTGTCGTCTTCCTCGTCAGTGTCCGCTTCGTCGTCATCCTCGATCTCTTCCTCGAGTTCCTCCGGATCGGCGATCTGGAGTTCGTCGACGTTCAGCTCTTCGATCGTTGCGTCTTCGACCGTGACGTCCTCGAGGTCGAGCGTGTCGACCTGTACGTTCTCGAGCGTGGCGCTCGTTTCCGTCGTCTCGTCAGCGGGGGCTGTCGCACCAGCGAGGGCAGGCCCGCCCGAGAGGGCAACCATCAGGGCGACGAGTAGTACACCAAGTGTCTGCGATCGTGAAACCATGCGGACTGGGCTACCGCCGTTGGCGGACTAAAACGAGACGACTGTTACGCCGTTGGCTCCGGGAAACCCACAGTTTGAGTTTCCGTCGTCGTCGCTAATCTAGCGTTCATCCTCTCGAATATCCGATGCGTCTCGGCTGTCGAGTAACGCGTCAGATCTGCCGTAATTGCCCTTTCGCCTGCTATCGCTACCCTGTTATGTCGAAGCATCTAGAACGTGTGTTTACCGTCGGTGCTGTCGGGGAACCCGCGTCTCGAGTGCCAGCAGTGACGACTGTCCGGTCATCGGACTGGGTGAAAAATCCGCAGTCGAATCGATTACCGAGCGAACCGCATCAGTCGCCTGCGTGTCCGGTTAGCCCAGGATGCCGATCGACAGTGCATCGTCGTCCTCGTCGTCGTCCATCACGTCGTCATCGTCGTTTTCGTCGTCGTCATCCAGAAGGTCGTCGTCCTCCTCGTCATCGACGTCCTCCTCGAGGCCGTCAGCTTCGCCGATCGTCAGCGAATCGGCGGTCGCGTCGCCGATGTCGATCGAGGAGGCGGAGGCCTGGGCAACGGTCTCCTCGTCGTTGACGTCGTTCTCGTCGTCAACGTCGTTCTCGTCGTCATCCATCATGTCATCGTCGTCATCCATCATGTCGTCATCGTCGTCCATCAGGTCGTCGTCTTCTTCGTCAACGTCGTTGTCCTCCTCGTCGACGTCGTCGGCCTCGTCAACCGATTCGACGGTCATCGAGTCGATCGTGACCTCGTCGACGTCGAACTGCTCGATGGTGAGCGAGCCGAGTTCCTGGTCTTCGACGTCGTTCTCGTCGTCGACGTCGTTCTCGTCATCCTCGTCGTTGAGCAGGTCATCGTCCTCTTCGTCAGCGTCGTTCTCGTCATCGTCGTCGTTGAGGAGGTCATCGTCTTCCTCGTCTTCCTCGTCAACCTCGTCCTCTTCGTCGTCGACCGCATCGTCCTCGACGGTCAGGTCGTCGATCGACATCTGATCGACGTCCATCGTCTCGATGGTGAGGTCTTCGACGGTGAGCGAGTCAGCGTCCTCGTCGATCAGGTCGTCTTCCTCGTCAACGTCGTTTTCGTCATCGACGTCGTTCTCCTCGTCAACGTCGTTTTCGTCATCGACGTCGTTCTCCTCGTCCTCATCGAGCGCATCGTCTTCCTCGTCAGCGAGGTCGTCATCTTCCTCGTCGATGTCGTCGCCGTCGAGCTCGAGGTCGTCGACAGTCACGTCCTCGAGTTCGAGCTGTTCGATCTCGATATCGGAGAGGGTGACCTCGCCGTTCTCGACGTCGTTCTCGTCGTCAACGGCGTTTTCGTCGTCATCGACGTCGTTCTCGTCGTCGAGGGCGTCATCGTTCTCCTCGTCGTTCATCGCG
>LKMK01000084.1 GCA_001563805.1 Natrialbaceae archaeon B1-Br10_E2g2 | reverse complement strand
CTCGAGCGGTTCCTCGAGGTCGATCTCGAGGCTCTCGTGTTCGCCCGGCTCGAGATAGCCCGACGGACCCAGGAGGGCGTCGGGGGCGACGTCCGGGGCGACGCCGCCGTAGATCGCCACGAAGCCGCCTTCAGAGAGGTCGACCTGATCGACGACGACCGTCTCGCCATCGCTCTCCTGGTCCGAAATCGAGATCGAGGCCGTCCCCTCGAGTTCGTCGATCTCCTCGAGTAGCTGGACGATCTCTACTTCGACGTGCTGGACGATCTCGAGTTCGTCGGTGATCCCTTCGGCGACGGCGTAGGCGGTCGCGTCCGCGGCCGTCTCGCCGGTCAGGATCTGGAGCTGTGTGATACTGATCCGCTGGTCCTGGACGACTCTGGCGGTCTCCTCGCAGGCGCTCTTGGCCGCAAGCTGGAGCTGTTCGACCGTCGCTTCCTGGTGCTGGAGCAACGCGCCGCCGGCGCCGCCTCGTGCGAGTTGCTGGACCTGCGTGACGTCGACGATCTGCGTCTGGGTCACCGTCCCTTCGCTCGCGCCCCACGCGGCGGCCTGGATCCCTTCGACCTCGACGATCCCCTCCTGAACGGCCGTCTCGAGCGCGCCCTTAGCGGCTCCCGACGCCGCGTACTGGATCTGGGTGATCGAGACCGCCTGATGCTGGACGAGCGCACCGTGTGCCGCGCCGTCGGCGGCGGCCTGGATCTGCTCGACGGTCGCCGCCTGACTTTGGCTGATCGCCCCGAACGCGGCGCCGTAGGCTGCCTCCTGGAGCTGGCCGGTCGAGGCGCGCTGGACCTGCTCGACGTCGACCGACTGGACCTGCTTCAGCGCGCCCGCACTCGCACCCCAGGCAGCCGACTGGGTCTGCTCGACCGTCACGTCCTGGCGCTGCTCGAGTGCGCCCTTCGCGGCCCCTTTCGCGGCCTTCTGGACCTGTTTGAAGTCGACCGACTGGCCCTGTTCGATCTCGATCCGCTGGTCCTGGGTCAGGGCGGCTTCGGTCGATCCCTCGACCGCGCCCGCGGCGGCCCCCGCGGCAGCGTGCTGGACGTGCTCGAGGGTGATCTGCTGGCGCTGTTCGGCCGTAATCGTCTGGTACTGCTCGAGGACGCCGTAGGCCGCTCCCTGGGCAGCCTCCTGAATCGTCGGTTTGTGGTCGACATCCTGTTCGCCGGCCTCGCTCGCGGCGCCTGCGGCCCCGCCCGCCGCGGCGACCTGGAGCTGTTCGACGGTCACGCGCTGTTCCTGGGCGATGGCCCCGTGGGTCGCCCCCCAGGCCGCGTGCTGTAGCTGCGTCGCATTCGCCGTCTGGTACTGCGAGAGCGCACCGTCGGTCGCACCGCCGACGACGTACTGGATCTGTTCGGCCTCGACGCGCTGTTCCTGCAACAGGGCGCCGGAAACGGCACCCGTCGTCGCAGCCTGGACCTGTTCGGCCGACGCCGCCTGGTGCTGGGCGGCAGAGACGCCCGCTCCCTCGAGCGCCGCGGTCTCCTGTTCCTGGGTCACCTCGACGCCCTGGGCCTGGACAAGCTCGATCCCGGCCTCGACGCCCGCCGCAACGTCGTCGTCTTCGTCGGCGTCGGCTTCGACCTCCTGGACGAGCGGGGTGTGTGCGACGCCGTCACCAATTGCGTCGGTCGAATCGCCTCCCTCAGGCGACTGTTCCGCGTCTTCGAGGGACGACCCCCCGGCCGGAGCCGACATCGAAACCAGCTCGAGGTCGGAGTCGTCGGCGTCGACCGAAACGGCCTCACTCCCCTCACCAGCGTCGGTCGCTACCTCGGTACCGTCCGCCTCGGCCGGCGCTTCGAATCCCGTCGCCCGATCTTCGCCCGATTCGGACCCATCGCCGGAGATTCCGTCGATTCCCCCACCGAGAAGCGGCAGCGCGATAGCGCTCGCAACCAGCGCGAGCGCGACGGTCACGACCACGAGCGTCCCGGGTTTCATCGGCGTCCTCCGTCCGTCGCGGTCGCGACCCGAACAGTAGCCCACCAACGGCGATTCCTCCCCCGCCCATACCGCACACTCCGCTGTCCCATCGTTCCGCGACAGGCGGCGGAATCGGAACATAAGGCCGCCGGTCGTTTCAGCTAGTCTCCCGATACAAGCGACGATTACCCGCCACGGGCCGGACGACGCGTCGCTCGAGGGAGTCCGATCGAGGGGACTCGACCGATCATCCGGTGGCCCTCGTGAGGGCCGGTCACCCGCTCGAACGGGAAAGAAATCGTCCGTTGTGGCCGGTTCTCACCCCGTCGAGAAGCACCATCCGTGGAGCGCCACGTTCGCTTGACGGGCACTGGCCGACGGATCGAACGAACGCCGCCTCACCTACGACGAGCCACCAGCGGCGACGGAAACCCACCCTCGGAGACGGAACCCCCCACCTCGGAGACGAAAGACGCCATCTCGGAAACCGAAGTTTTCATCCCGGTTTACGAGAGAGTCGACGGTATGGAAACCGAACGATCCTCGGCCGAACTCGTCGACGACGCCGTCGTCGGCCAGTTCGCTCGAGCCGCGTTGCTCGCAGCCCTGCTCGGGGCCGTCGCACCGGTGGCGATTCCACTGCCGCTCTCTCCGGCACCGATCACGCTCCAGGTACTGTTCGTCTTCCTCGCCGGCCTCTTGCTCGGGCCGGTCTGGGGGAGCGTCTCCATCCTGCTCTACCTCGTGGCCGGTGCCATCGGACTCCCGGTGTTCTCCGGGATGACCGGCGGCCTCGGCGTGCTGGTCGGCGAGACCGGCGGCTACCTCTGGTCGTATCCGATCGCCGCGGCGCTGATCGGCGCGCTCGTCCACCGCGGGACCGACCTTCGCGACCCCGCCGACGTCTCGACGCCGTTTCTCGTCGCCGTTCTGGTCGCCGCGACGATACTCATCTACGGGATGGGGACAGCGTACATGGCCTGGCTGCTCGAACTCGAGGCCTGGGAGGCCGTCACCGTCGGCGCCCTGCCGTTCGTCCCCGGCGAACTGCTCAAGATGGCCGCCGCGATCGCGATCGTGAAACGCGGCGTCGTCGCCCCGCTCCGATCGTGAGCGCCACCCTGAATTGCCGATGATCGAGTTTCGCGCCGTCTCGCACGCGTTCGACGGCGTTCCCGTCCTCTCGGAGCTCTCGCTTTCGATCGACGACGGCGAGTTCGTCGTCCTCGCCGGCGCCAACGGCAGCGGCAAGACCACCCTGCTGCGCCACTGCAATGGCCTGGTGACGCCGGAGGAGGGAACGGTTCTCGTCGACGGAACGCCCGTCGAAGCGGACCTGATCGGCGCCCGCTCGAGCGTCGGGATGGTGTTTCAACATCCTCGCGATCAGTTCGTCGCGGCGACGATCGGCGAGGACGTCGCGTTCGGTCCCGAGAACCTCGGCCTCGACCGTGCCGAGATCGACCGCCGCGTCGAGGGTTCGCTCGAGGCGGTGAACCTCGCCGGTCGCGGTGACGACCGGATCGACCACCTCTCCGGCGGCGAGCAGGCCCGGGTGGCGATCGCCGGCGCCCTCGCGATGGACCCCTCACACCTCGTGCTCGACGAACCCTTCACCGGACTCGACGAGCCCGCCCGCCGGTCGGTCCTCTCGCGACTCGAGTCGCTCGCCGCCGACGGGACCGGCGTCGTTCTCGCGACCCACGACCTCCGGGACGTCCTGGGGCTCGCCGACCGCGTCATCGCGATGGCCGACGGTCGGGTCGTCCTCGACGAGCCACCGGCACAGGCGCTCGAGGGACTCGCTGACCTCGCCGTACGAGTGCCCGATCGGGAGGGGGCCACCCGCACGGAGTAATCGACGATCCGATGCTCACCTACGAACCGGACGACACGCTCGCCCACCGGCTCGATCCGCGCTCGAAGCTCGGGATCCAGATCGGGTTCGCGGCGACCGCACTCGCCCACACGAGTCCGCGAGCGCTGGCCACGCTCACCGTCCTGACTGCCGTCATCCTCGCCGTCGCCCGCGTGCGCCCCCTCCGGACGCTGTACGCCTACCGCTTCGCGCTCGTCTTGCTCGCCATCGCGCCGATCGTCGCCGCGATCACGTTCGGCCCCCCGTGGATCGACCTCGAGGACGGACTGGCCTCCGCTCAGGCGGGCTACCGCGTCCTCCTCATCCTGCTGGTCAGCGCGGCGTACGTCCGGTCGACGCCGGTCAGGGAGTCACGCGCCGCGATCCAGCGGACGATCCCCGGCAAGCCCGGGCAGGTGCTCGGCATCGGCGTCGCGCTCGTCGTCCGCTTTCTGCCCGTCCTCCAGGCCGACCTCCGGACGATCCGCGAGGCGATCGCGGCCCGACTCGGCACCGAACGCGGCGCGCTCGAGCGAACCACGACGATTGGACTGCTCGGGCTCACGCGGGCGTTCGATCGCGCCGATCGACTCTCGCTCGCACTCCGGGCTCGGTGTTTCGCCTGGAATCCGACGCTCCCGTCGCTGTCCTTTGCGAGCCGCGACGTCCCGGCGCTCGGACTGGCCGTCGTGCTGGCGCTGTCGGCACTGCTGTAAGGTCGCGTCAGTACGGCATAACTTTGCAGTCGGGAGGTCGGTGGAACGCTACCCGAAGTATCCGGACGCCGGAGACGGATCCGTGCCGCGTACCGCCTCCGGTTTTCGGTTCGGATCCGCGAGGCGGAACTCCTCGGCCGAGGGCACGTCCTCGAGGTCCGTCAGCTCCCGTTCGAAGAACTCGCGGTTGGCCCGGATCGTTCGTTCGTCCCACTCCCACCACTCGAGGTCGAGGAGCTTCTCCCGGACCGGTTCCGGGAACCGCCACTTGATTCGTTTGGCGGGAACGCCCGCGACGACCGCGTACGGGTCGACGTCGTCGGTGACGATCGCACCGGCTCCGATCACCGCACCGTCGCCGATCTCGACGCCCGAGAGGATCGTCGCACGCGCCCCGATCCAGACGTCGCTACCCACCGTGATCCGCCCCTTCGAGGCCGGACGAAGGTCGCTGTCGAGCACCCGATCGTAGAGCCGGATCTGCAACGACGGCTGGCCCATCTCGTGGTTCGGCTCCTGAAAGACGGTCTCCCTCGCGATCGCACAGTATCGCCCGAGGTCGACGTCGCCGACGAGTTCACACTCCGGCTCGAGGTTCGTCCCCCGGCCGACGGAGACGTCACCGTTGAGGATACAGCCGCGGCTCAGTCGCGTCCGCGGTGCGAGGGCGACCTGCCCCCGGAGCAGACAGCCCGTCGCGATCCGGGCCGTCGGATCGACCTCGAGTCTCGTCTCGTCCCGGAACCGATTGACCAGCCCGTGAGTCGGCTGGGGATACCCCAGCAGCGACAGCGTTCGATCCAGGACAGTGGCAAGCGTCACACGTACGTCACACACCACCCTCTCGGCACAAATAGTTCATTGACCACCGGTGGACATTCATCGGATCCCATCACTCGGAACGTGTACC
Organism: Natrialbaceae archaeon B1-Br10_E2g2; assembly: GCA_001563805.1. Lineage (GTDB taxonomy): Archaea > Halobacteriota > Halobacteria > Halobacteriales > Natrialbaceae > Natrarchaeobaculum. Next base: position 6,483 of record LKMK01000084.1, on the reverse strand, counting down.
TACTCCGTTCGGGCTTCGACAGTCACTGGCGGGTACGCGTTCGACACGCCGTCGAACGCCGTCTGCGTCTGTAAGGTCCGGTTTCTCGAGGCCGCATAGAGATGTCGTCTCGATGCCTTCGCACCGACAGCACGCTCGCCGTCGCTCGCGTCGGTCGAAAGAACGGGGGAGCCGATTGAGAGGGTGGGGGACCCCTCCCGTCGGCGGATCCCAGCCGCGGGTTGTCGGTGGGTGGGGGATGGGGTGACAAGCGGTTGGGGGTGCCTCCAGACGAACTCGCCTGGATGGGCACTCGATAATTATTGGTGATAGCTATTAACACTTTGGGTGCCGGGGATCGATGGCGGTCAGCGGTGACTCGAGCCCGTTCTCGAGGAACCGGTCGGCTCGCGCCCTACTCCCGGTTCGCGTCGAAAGAGAAGTCGATGGAGGGATCTGAACCACGGTCGCAGCGACGCCGCTCCCTGTTTCAAATCCTCCAGTTGCTCGTTCTCACTGTCGTTCGAACAGAAAGAGCCGGTGGAGGGATTTGAACCCTCGACCTAATCCTTACGAAGGATTCGCTCTGCCAGTCTGAGCTACACCGGCACACCACTGCTGTGTGCATCTCATCATAGGTTCGATACCGTCCATAAGGGTTGCGAATCGTCACGGTCGTGCCAACGGATCGCGCATCGCTGACCCGGCGCTACGACCGCTCGAGGCGAACGTCCAGACAGACGTTCAGTTCGTGGGGCGCGTACGATCGGACGACGCGCTCGGTCTCGACGCTGACCGTGTACTCGGGTTCGGCAGCCTCGCGGATCGCCCGCTCGCCCGGGCCGAAGGGGTCGTCCTCGTGCTGGATGTCGTAGTAGTGGATCACGCAGTCGTCGCCGGCGACGGTCACTGCCGACTCGAGGAACTCGTCGGCGCTGTGTGGCAGGTTCATCACGATCCGGTCGGCCCACCCCTCGTACTCGGGGGCGACCGCGCGAACGTCGTCACAGATCGCCGTGATCCGGTCGTCGACTCCGTTTCGCCGTGCGTTCTCGCGGAGGTACTCGATCGCGGTCTCGTTGACGTCGACGCCGACGCACTCGGCGCCGCGTCTGGCGAACGGGACGACGAACGGGCCGACGCCGGCGAACATGTCGAACGCGTGCTCAGCCTCGCCTTGCGCGCCGTTCCCGCTCTCGTCGTCAGCGCCGCGTCGCGTCTCACCCACCTGCTCGGCGACGCGGTGGCGTTCGGTCGCCAGCCGCGGCGAGAAGTACACCTCGGCGAGATCGAGGGCGAACGCACAGCCGTACTCGCGGTGGACCACCTCGGTGTCCTCGCCGGCGAGAACCTCCCAGTCTCGCACCCGCGTCTCGCCTTTGATCTTCGAGGCCTTGTTCAATACCGTCTCGAGGGGCAGATCCGACGCGACGATCGCGTCGGCGATCTCGCGGGCACGCTCGTCGTCGTCCTCGTCGAGCAACGCGGCCTCGCCCAGGCGCTCGTAGGAGGGTTCGTAGCCGAGGATGTCGGCCGGTCTCGTCTGGGTCTCGCGGGTGGCTGGTGCTCGGTCGACCACCTCGAGGTCGTCGGCAACGGCCTCGGCGTCGACGACGGGGATGTACAGCGAGCCGTCCTCGACGCTGATCTCGTACTCGTCGTCGATCAGGTCGGCATCGGCCAGTTCGCGACGCGTCGCTTCACCCGCCTCGCGAGCGACCCGGACACACGGCACGTCCATGGGGCTACTCGCCGACGGGGCGCCGTAACGCTGACGTTTTCCCCGGGCTCGAGGGCGTCGATCGCTCGAGCGTCGACCGAAACCGTTTCGAGGCGGTAGCTGGTGGTTCCGGTGATGAGTTTCCGGCATCGACTCACGACCGTCGAGCGGGTCCACGACGAGCGCTCGTGGCTGTTCACCGTCCGAGACGAGTACGACGAGCCAGCGGAGGTGCTTCTCGTCCCCTGCGAGGAGGGTGTCGAGGCCTGGGTGAACCGCTGTACGCACCAGAACCAGCGACTCGATACGGGCCACGGGGCGACGATCCGCGACGGCGAGATCGTCTGTCCACGACACGGCTCGACGTTCGACGGCTGTTCGGGCTACTGTGACAACGGCGAAGCCGCGGAGACGACGCTTCGCTCGGTCGAGATCGACGTCGACGACGGCGTCGTCTACCTGACCGACGACGCGGTGACGTACCTCCACGAGGGCGAGATCACCGGCGACGAAGACGACGACGGACCGTCCTCGACGTCGCACATCTCGTTTTGAGCACCACTTGCCCGGGCAACCGCTGCGTTTCCGGCAGCCCCTGATAGTATAAAAGACTTATTAGATTGAGCTGAATCCGCAGCCGGGGGTCACCGCCATTCGACCCCTCCGACAGCTCGTCGGGTCGCCAGCGCCGTTCTACTGCCCGGTCAAATAGTCGAAATCGACGCTTTCGAGACTCGTACCACGATAAACAACCTAAGTTGAGTTAATACAAAATATTTTTGTTTGTCGATTCTGTCGGACGACACGATGGTGGGAGACCCACAGACACGACGACGGCAGGGCTCCGAACGCTCGGGCGGTCGAGCCGCTGGACGAATACGACGACGAACCGTTCTGGGTGGCCTCGGGGGAGCAGCTATCGCTGGCCTTGCAGGCTGTACTGGACTGGGGGGCGACGGCGAAGCGATGGGCGACCACGTCGTGACGGACGTAGCCGGCAGGGACGTCGAGGTGCCTGAAGAGCCCGAACGCATCCTCGGCATCGGGGCGGGAACGCTCAGACAACTCGCGTTGATGGACGTGACCGATCGCGTGGTCGGCGTCGGAAGTCTCCGTGAGGACTCGCTGAACGAACTGCCCTACCTCGTAGCCAATCCCGAACTGGGCGAGTTACCCACCTTCGGCGACCGCGGCGCAGACCGGGACGGCGACGCCGAACAGATCCTCGAGGTCGAGCCGGACGTCATCTTCCTCAACGGCGATTCCTCGCGTGCGGAGGAACTGGCAACGCGAACGAACACGCCGGTCGTCCTCGTCGACACGGCGAACATCATGCACGACGATGGTCGCGAGGTGCTCTATGAGACGTGGGAGACCATCGGCGAGACGCTCGAGAAGGAAGCTCGCGCCGACGAACTCGAGACGTTCCTCGAAGAGACCGTCGCCGACTTCGAGGAGCGAACCGCCGACGTTCCCGACGACGAGCGCGCGGAAGGCTACGCCGCGGCGTTTCGGTTCCAGGGTGCACACGGGCTGTCGACGACCCGCGGCGATACGACGATGTTTCACTACCCGAACGTCGAGAACGCCATCGACGAGGTCGAGAGCCACGAGAATTCCGTCGATCTCGGCCACGAGCGACTGCTCGAGGCCGACCCCGAACGGATCTTCATCGACGTCGCGAGCGTCGACCGGGTGCGCGAGGAAGTCGAGGAGAATCCGGAACTCGAGGCACTCGCGGCGGTTCAGAAAGGCGAGGTCTACCCCGTCTTGCAGGTCTACCGTGACATGCGTAACTTCGGTCCAATGATCGCCAACGCCTACTTCGTCGGAAAGACCTCCTACCCCGATCGCTTCGACGATATCGATCTCGAGACGCAGGTCGACGACGTCTTCGAGGCGCTGTTCGGCGAGCGAATTCACGGCGATCACCTGAACGAACAGTTCCCAGATGTCTACCGACCGCTCTTCTGACCTCGCGGGGGCTGCGAGCGTCCGAGCCCACCGGGAGTCGAGGCGCCGGAAAGTCGCCTTCCTCGGCGGGACGACGATCTTGCTTGCCGTCCTGTGGGTCATCGGGGTCGCCGTCGGCTCCGTCTCCTACCCACTCGAGGACGTGGTAACCGCACTCGCCCAGCGCGGCCCCGAGACACAGCAACTGGCGGTCTGGCACGTCCGGATCCCGCGCGTGCTCGCGGCGACGATCGCCGGCGGCGGCCTCGCAGTCGCGGGGGCGGCGATGCAGTCGGTACTCCGAAACCCACTCGGCGCACCCTACACGCTCGGGATCTCGCATGCAGCCGCCTTCGGCGCAGCGATCACGATCGCCGTCGGCACCGCCGGCCTCGAGGGGAGTGTGCTCACCCTCTCGGTCCAGACCATCGGCGCGTTCGTCGGCGCGATGACGGCGACCGCGGCGATCCTCCTTTTGGTCACCTACCGCGATGCGACCCCGGAGACGCTGATCCTGACGGGCGTCGCGATCGGCTCGCTGTTCAGCGCCGGGCTGGCGACGATCCAGTACTTCGCGACCGACGCGCAGGTCGCCGAGATCGTCTACTGGACCTTCGGCGACGTGAGCCGGGCGGCCTGGGACGAGATCGGGCTCATGCTCGCGGTGTTTCTCTTCGGGCTGGGCTACTTCGTCTACAACGGCTGGAACTACGACGTCCTCGACGCCGGGACCGAGACCGCACAGAGCCTCGGCGTCGACGTCGGCTCACTGCGCATCCGTGGAATGGCCGTCGCCTCGCTCGTGACCGCAGTGATGATCTCCTTCGTGGGCATCATCGGCTTCGTCGGCCTCGTCGCCCCCCACATCGTCCGGATGACCATCGGCGGGACCGAGCGATTCTTGCTACCTGCATCCGCTCTCGTCGGGGCCGCCCTGCTGGTCGCCGCCGACGCCTTCGCTCGGACGGTCATCTCGCCGATCGTCCTCCCAGTGGGCATCGTCACCTCGTTTCTCGGTGCACCGCTATTCCTGTATCTGACCGTCAAGGGGAGGCGATACTGGGGATGACGCTCGAGATCACCGACCTCTCGTTCAGTTACGGCGACGTCACCGTCCTCGAGGGCGTCGACCTCACGGTGGCCTCGGGCGAGGTCGTCGGCCTGCTCGGCCCGAACGGGTCGGGCAAGAGTACCCTCCTCAAATCGATCCACCGGATCCACGAGCCCGACGGCGGGCGGATCGAAATCGACGGACGGGACATCGAGGCGTTCGGCCCGCAGGAACTCGCTCGAGCGGCCAGTTACGTTCCCCAGCACGACGACGGCGCGTTCCCGGCGACGGTCTTCGAGACGGTCCTGCAGGGACGACGCCCCCACGGCGGCTGGTCGCCGAGTGAGGCCGACCGAGCGGCGGTCGCCGAGGTCCTGGCGCGACTGGACCTCGAGCAGTTCGCCACCCGCCGGCTGGGGGATCTCAGCGGCGGCCAACAGCAGAAGGTGCGCTTCGGCCGTGCGCTGGTCGGCGACCCGTCGGTGATGGTGCTGGACGAGCCGACGAGCGCGCTCGACCTCAAACACCAGCTCGACGTGATGGAGCTCGTCTCCACGCACGTCCGCGAGCGAGACGTGGCGGTCGTCGCCGCCTTGCACGACCTGAACCTCGCCTCCCGGTACTGCGATCGGATCGCGTTGCTCCACGACGGTGAGATTCACGTCGTCGGTCCCCCGGAGGTGCTGACACCCGAGACGGTCCGAACCGTCTACGGGGTCGACGTTTCAGTGGTTCACCACGGAGAACGACGATTGATCGTCCCGGAGGCCGCTTCGAAGATGGACGGGACCGGAGAGCAGGCGAGAACGCAACTCGAAACGTTATAGCACGTACTGCCGCTAGGGCCGCTATGCTCACCTTCATCGGCCTCGGGCTCTACGACGAACGGTCGATCACCGTCGCGGGCCAGCAGGCCCTGCGAAACGCCGATCGGGCCTACGCCGAGTTCTACACCAGCAAGCTGATCGGAACGACGGTACCGGCCCTCGAGTCCTACCACGACGTCGAGATCGAGGTCCGCGACCGCGCGGGCGTCGAACAACATCCCGAGGACATCCTCGAGGCCGCCGAAGAGGAGGACGTCGCCTTCCTCACCGCGGGCGATACGATGATCTCGACGACCCACGTCGACCTCCGACTGCGCGCTCACGACCGGGGGATCGAGACGCGGGTAATCCACGGCGTCACCGCCCAGACGGCCACGAGCGCGCTAACTGGCCTCCAGAACTACCGCTTCGGCAAAGCGACGACGCTCCCGTTTCCGTACGCCCACGGTGCCGACGGCCTCCCGGCGAGCGTCACCGGGACGATCGACGATAACCGTGCCGACGGACTCCACACGGTCGTCTACCTCGACATAAAAGTGGGTCACGAACGCATCAAAGAAGACGAGTACATGACCGCCGACGTCGGCGCCGACCTGCTCGCCGAGGAGTACCCCGATCTCGTCGGTGTCGTGGTCGCCCGGGCGGGCAGCCCCGACCCGCTCGTCGAGGCCGGGACGATGACCGACCTCGCCGACCGAACGTTCGGCGACCCGCTGCACCTGCTCGTGATCCCCGGCGAGTGTCACCTCCTCGAGGCCGACGCGCTGGTCGAACTGGCGGGCGCCGACCGCGACGCACTCAACGTCGCCTGAACGCGCCACGCTCGAGAGCGCTGGCTACCGCCAGTCCGGATGCCCGTCACTCGAGGACGTCCTCGATCCGGGCCACGAAGTCGCCCGGAACCTCGACGTGTGGCGAGTGGCCGACGTTGGCGAAGACGCGCTCCTCGAGCG
>LKMK01000083.1 GCA_001563805.1 Natrialbaceae archaeon B1-Br10_E2g2 | reverse complement strand
CGGCGTCTTTCTGCTTGTCGCTCGCGCGGTCACAGAGCTGGAGCAGGGTCTCGGGGACGTCGTTCTGGTAGACGATCCAGTGGTTGATCAGGTCCGAGAGTCGCCGAATGGGGCTTGTGAAGTGCCCATAAATCTCGAAGTTCAGCGCGTGGTGGCCGCCGAACGGGTCGTTCATGTACGACGCTCGTGGCATCACCTTCATCACGGCCCACTGGATCTTATCGAGCTGGCGGCCCGGGGCCTCCTCGAGCGTCGCGTTGACGGCCTTCCGGGGGTCCTCCCAGGTGTCGCCGGGGATCGAGACGCCGTCGAGTTCCTGGATCTCCTGGAGCGCTTTCGACCACTCGTCGGGACTCGGCTGTGGGTGGACGCGGTACATCGCCTCGACGCCGCGGTTCCACATCAGTTCGTGCGTGACGGCCTTGTTGGCCTTGAGCATACACTCCTCGATGATCGTGTGAGCGCGGTCGCGAGCGGGGTTGAGCACGAGCGAGCCGTCTTCCTTACGGATCTCGTGCATCCGGTCGGCGACCTCGTGGACCAGCTTGTTCTCCTCGTGTAGCGGCGCGTCGGGGTCCTCGATTCGTTTCTCGGCCTGGGCGTACGTGAGTCGCTCGTCGGACTCGATTACGGACTTGTAGATATCGATCTCGTCGTACGAGAGCGTCTCCTTGTCCAGGTGCATCTCGACGGTGTGGGCGAACCGCTCCTCGTTCGGGACGAGCGAGCAGACCGACTCCGCGAGAACCGGCGGCAGCATGTGGATCGTATAGCCGGGCAGATAGACCGTGTTACAGCGTTCGACGGCCTCGTCCCACATCGCCGAGTCGGGGTGGACGTAGTGGGTCACGTCGGCGATGTGGACCCAGAGGACGTACTCGTCGTCGCGCTCTTCGATCGAGATGGCGTCGTCGAAGTCCTGGGCGTCGATCGGGTCCGTCGTCCAGGTCGTCAGCTCCCGGAGGTCCTCACGGTCGTCGATCTCGGCGTCGATGTCCCCCTGGACGTCGCCCGTGAGTTCCCGGGCTTCCTCGAGGACCGCCTCGGGGAACCCGTCGCGGATCTCGAACTTTTCGAAGAGTTCCTCGCGTTTGTTCTCGAGGTGTCGTGCGACCTCCTCGCTGATCTCGACGGGACCCTGCCCCTCGGCCGTGCCGGCTTCGGCCTGTGTGTCGTCGCTCATACCACCGTCTACGAACGACCGAGTGAAAGTCGTGTCGGGACGACGGGCGAGGACAGTCGGCCGACGGCCCCGTCGTCCCGACGGATCAGGATTCCTCCTCGAGTCTCCCGTACCGGCGTTCGACCTCGGTGAGATACGCGTCCAGAAACGCGTCGGTGTCGTGGCGTCCGGCCTCGAGGTCGACGAGCAACCCCTCGAGTTCGTTCCGCGGGAGGTGACAGAGCTCGCGGTGACAGGCCTTACAGCAGTGTTCGAACGTCTTGTCCTCGCGGTTCCACCGGTCGCCGTACTTGTCGTACTCGCGGGCCGCAGACCGCCTAACCTGGTCGCCACAGGCGAGACACGTCACCGTCTCGGTCCGGCGCCGGGAGGGCCACATACTCTGTGGGATGCCATGCTACTATTTAGCGATTAGCACACGTATCGACGGCCCCAACTATCACCGGAGCCGATCGGTCGACGGAACGGGCCTTTTATTTCTGGACCGGTCGTTTCCCCGGCTATGCAGGTCAAATCTCGCCACCATCTGCGAAGCGACGCCGTCTCCGAACTCGAGGACGCACTCGCCGACGGGCTCGGCGTCACGCCCGACGGCGACGCCTACGAGCGCGTCGAGTTCGAGGAGACCGACTGGGAGGTCGTCCTCATCGACGGCGAGCCCCAGGTCGCGTACTTCGACGACGAACCGTTCCTGACGGTTCGGGGCGCGAACGCCTACGAACCGGACCAGCGCGTGGTCACGGTCGACACCGGAGCCATCTCGTTCGTGAGCGACGGTGCCGACGTGATGCGGCCGGGCATCACCGAGGCGACCGACGACATCGAACCGGACGATCTGGTCGTCATCGCCGAGGAAACCCACGGCAAGATGCTCGCGATCGGCCGCGCTCGCGTGGACGGCGAGGAGATGGTCGGCGACGAGGGCAAAGTCGTCGACTCGCTACACCACGTCGGCGACGACCTCTACGAGTTCGCCGGCTAGACGGGGTTCGGTAGCCGACTCGAGCGGCTTCGGTCCTCGAGTAGCCCACGAGTCCATCACGAGGGTAGCGCCACCGCCGTCGGACGGGTTCGGAGCGGGTGGGTACGTGACGTGAACGCGACGGCGCGACGAACCGCGAGTTCTATACACCGGGAGACGGCCGTCCGAGGCGCCACATCGGCTCCGAAGCGGGCTGGCGCGAAGCTCCCGCCCCGAGGCCGATCAGTCGACCTCGTCGGCGTCTTCCAGCGAGTCTTCTTCATAGGCCTCCTCGTACAGCCCCAGCGTGTCGGCGTACCCCTCGAGCGCGAGGGCGTACGTCTCACGCAGGTCGGCGATCGGCGTCTCGGTGGCGTCGATCCGCAGGTCGTTGTACGGCGGGTCGACGATGTACTCCTCGGTCGTCGCGACGACGACGGCCGCACTCTGGACCGGCAGATGCTCGCGTTTGTCGCCACCCTCGAGGTGGCCCGCCGCGAGCGCGTCGATCAACCGTTTGGCAAGCGGCTCGGTCTCGGCCTCCGGGGCGACGCTCCGTGACCCCGTCCAGGGGTCGGGCGTTCCGTGGACCGCACTATCGGCGTAGGCGTCGGCGGTCGCCTCGAGCACCGACTCGCCGGTCAGCATGTTGCCGGCGACGGTGAAGTGATCGTGCTCGTGGTGGCCGAACCAGTCGACACACGCCGCGCCGGAGAAGGCGAACGTGCCGTCGGCGTCGACGCCGTGGAGCTGGCGCTGGGGGGCGCCATCGTCGGCGTTGAGCAACGCCTCGAGGGCGTCGTCGACGGCGAGTCCGTCGTCGACGTACCGGATGCCGTCCCGTCCGAGGGTGACGTTGACGAGGCTTTGGGTCGCGACGGCCCCGTTCTCGCTGACGAACGGACAGAGCGTCCCGACGCCGGGAATCCGGGTCGTCACCGCGACGCCGAAGCGCTGGTGGGGCTCACCGTCGACGGTCTCGTAGCGCTCGTGGACGCAGATACTGAACGTCATCGCTCGAGACAACGCACACTGACCCAAAAAGCGTCATGGGCCCCATCGACGCTTCACGACTCGACGAGCGAGCAGGACGCGACCACGTCGTGTCCCGGAAACTGATATTGTGTCTGACGTAAGAACTATACCGGCCGCGACAGTCGATACGGCCGATGGGACTCATGAGCAGAATCATCGGCGGGACCCAGTCCCGGTCCGCCGAGGATTACGTCGAACTGGATATCAACGACGTCTCGAGCGGGACGGCCCAGGCGGCGATGCAGGTACACATCGCCGAAGTCAACGGGCAGGCCGACGCGATCGACATCAAGGAAGCCGTCTACGACGGCGACATCGTCATCGCCGACATCACGCGCCTGCGAACCGAAGACAAGACCGTCGAACACATCGTCGACGAACTTCGGCAGGTCGCCCAGGAGGTCGACGGCGACATCGTCCGGAAAGGCGACGATCAGATGATCATCACGCCGACGGGCGTCCGCGTCAGCCGCGAGAAACTCGGCCAGTCGTTCTAACCGCCACCTCGCTCGCCCGTCGATCGACGGTCGATCGCCCCCGCTGGCTCACCACGACGATCGATCGGGACACGCTCGAGGACCTGCTGGTACCTGAATCGACGACGAGCGGTGGGGTCACGTCGTGGCGGCTCCTGCTGGCACGGGTCGAATAACGGGAGAGTCGAATCGACCCCCACGTTCGGAGGGTATTTTCACTCGACGGGAATCGCAGTGTTGGGTTATGAGACACCGCTTCGTAGCCCCGTATATGTCAGGATTTCGTGCAACCGTCGTCGTCGACGATCCTGCGGACTGTCCGGTCGCCGAGGTCTCGGCGACCGTCGACGAGCCGATCGACTCGGTCAGCCGAACGCACTCGAGCACCAACGGACAGCCCGTCGTCGAGGAGTTCGGCGTGGAAGCCGACGCGGACGTCGACGGGTGCGACCTGTCGGCCGACGTCGAGTTAACGCCGGTACAGACGAACGAGCAGGAAGCCGTCTACCGGTTCGAACGGGATCGAAAACCCGACTGTGCCTGCGTCATCGTCGAGGAGACGGGGACGCCGATCACCACGGTTCGTGCCCAGGACGGTGCCCTGTTGCTGTCGTTCCGGACGTTCGATCTCGAGGAGATCTCCGAGATCGTCGGCTCACTCCGGGACCGGTTCGACGGCGTCCTCGTCGAGGACCTCACGCAGGACCAGGGCGAAGACGGCGGCGACGCCGTCATCGTCGACCGCGACGTGTTGACCGACCGCCAGCGGGAGATCCTCGATACCGCCCACGAAATGGGCTACTTCGAGTACCCCAAGGGTGCGAACGCAACCGACGTCGCCGCGGAACTCGGCGTCGCCCGATCGACGTTCACCGAACACCTCGCGGCCGCCCAGACGAAGTTGATGGATTCGATCCTCGAGGCCTGATACGGTTTACTGTACGTCATTTACCGCGCAACCGCGACCCGGGCGGCGGTTGTGCCGGTACATCGGTACAGGAATCCGTATGAGACGCGCCGGGGTACCGACCCGCGAACCGCCACCGGGCCAGCTGGGCCGCACGTCCGTTTTGCGATCGAGTCGTCGTCGACCGTCCACCGTCGGGAAAGTCGTAGCCGGCGGTGTTCTCAGGAGTGATAGCCACAGGTCAGAACTTAAGGGGGTCCACTGTGGGGCGAGAAGTAACGAGGATGTTCCGGAAAGTCGTCCCGAACGGTATTCGTCGCAGTTATGCACTGAAGTTCATGATCGCGCTGCTCGTCCTCGGGTTGACCGTCGGCGCGGCAGGCTACGCAGGAACCGAGCTAATCGCGGCCGAAACGGAAGAACGGAGTTACGAACAGCAGGCAGAACTCGCCGCCCAGGAGGCCAAAAACATCCAGAACCTCCACGAACGGAATCAGCTGGTGATCGAGTCGATCGGGGTTTCCGACGTCGTCGTCTCCGACGAAACCGGGACGTCCGACCAGGTGGGCGAGTACCTCGCCAGCGAACAGGCCAGACACGACGGCGCGGAGAACGTCCACGTCCTCGACGTCGACGAGCGCGAGGTGCTCTCGAGTTCGGACGACGACCTCGCCGGTACCGACTTCGACGACGTCCAGACGGGGTGGGCGGACCTGAACGCCGAATCCGTCGAGACCGACGAGGAGACGTTCGGCGTCGAGGCTCAGTTCCTCGGGGAGTATACGGACCACGACGGCGAGTACGTCGTCGGCTACGCCGCGCCGATTCCCGACGGCGAGATGGACGACGAGGCCTCCAGTCGCGTTGCCGTCTACGACGTCGGCCTCGAGCCGTTCGGCGAGGAGCTGATCGAGGTCGACGGCCAGGTCTCCTATCTGGTTAATCCGGGCAACAACCGCATCCTGATGGACCCGACGGGTGAGTCGATCTGGCACACCTACCGCGACGGAAGCGCCTTGACCGCCCAGCAGGGATCCCACTCGATCGGCGTGCCCGGCGACTCGACGGCGACCTCGATCGAAGCGGCGAACCCGGGCGAGGGGTACGAGACCGAACCGTACATCGCCTCGTACGCGTCGTTGCCCGGCGAGACGAACTGGTACATCGTCACCCACACCCCCGAGGCCGAGGCGCTCGGCTTCGTCGCGACCGTCCAGGAGTACGGGACCTACGCCTCCATCGCGGGAATCCTCGGCGTGGTCCTGCTCGGCGGGATCGTCGGACGCAACACCTCCGCAGCGATCAACCGGCTCGGTGCGAAAGCCGGGCGGATGAGCGAGGGCGACCTCGACGTCGAGTTCGAAACCAAACGCATCGACAGTATCGGCCAGCTGTACGACGAGTTCGACACGATGCAGGAGTCGCTGCGGACACAGATCCACGCGGCCGAGTCGGCCCGCCAGGAGGCCGAACAGGCCCGACAGGAAACCGAGCGAGTGAACGAGGAACTCGAGCGGAAAGCCGAGGAGTACCGCGACGTGATGCAGGCGTGTGCGGACGGCGACTTCACGATGCGGATGGACCCCGAGACCGACAACGAGTCGATGCGCGAGATCGCGACGGAGTTCAACGAGATGATCGGGGACATCGAACGAACGACGGCGCAGCTGACGGCGTTCGCAAACGACGTCGCCGTCGCCTCCGAGCAGGTGACTACAAGCGCCGAGAGCGTCCGGACGGCCTCCGAGCAGGTCACCGAATCCGTCCAGGAGATCTCGACGGGGGCCGAGCGCCAAAACGACAGCCTCCAGTCGGTCAACCGGGAGATGAGCGGTCTTTCGACGACGATCGAGCAGATCGCCTCCGCGTCGAACCAGGTCGCCGACGTGGCCGAACGAACCGCTCGAACCGGCGAGCGCGGCCGCGAGGCGGCCCAGGAGGCGATCGACGGCATCAGCGAGATCGAGGCCGAGTCCGAGTCCGCCGTCGAGGCGATCGAGGACCTCCAGTCGGAGGTCGAACAGATCGACGACCTCCTCGAGTTCATCAGCGAGGTCGCCGAGCAGACGAACATGCTGGCGCTGAACGCCAACATCGAGGCGTCGCGATCCGCGGACTCGAACGAGGGCTTCGCGGCGGTCGCCGCCGAGGTCAAAGAGCTCGCTGCGGAGACCAAAGCGGCGGCAGACGACATCGAACGGCGACTCTCACAGATCGACGCCGAGACCGAGCGAACCGCCCAGGAGGTTCGCCGGACCAGCGAGCGCGTCTCCGAACACGCGTCCTCGGTCGAAGGCGCGATCACCGCACTCGACGAGATCGCCGGCTACGCCCAGGAGACCAACGACGGAGTCCAGGAGATCTCCGCGGCCAGTCAGCAACAGGCCGCCTCCACCCAGGAAGTCGTCGCGATGGTCGACGGCGCGGCGGCGATCGCCGAACAGGCGACGGTCGAAGCACAGAACGTGGCCGCCGCCGCCGAAGAACAGACCGCCTCGCTCGTCCAGGTGACCCAGAGCGTCACCGACCTCTCGAGCCAGGCCACCCAGCTCTCCGACGCGCTCGACCGGTTCGACACCGAGGTCGACGTCGACGGGCGAGCGCTCGCCGGCGACCTCGAGGACGAACGCGAGACGGGGGCGACCGACGGCGAGCCCACGGACGACGACGGCACGGAACTCGAGTGGGCCGAAGGCGCTGCGGACGAGCCGGCAGACGGGGCCGGCGAGCCCCCACAGTGGGAGACGAGCGACGAGCGGGTCGGAACTGACGAGCCCACCGGGCCGGGCGGCGACTGACGCACCACCGACGACGGTCACTGAGGGCGTCGCCGAGCGTGGAGCGGGTCGGCGTGGCGTGTAGGCCCTCCCGGCCGCATCAACTCGCGATGACGACCGTCCGGTCGGTCTCGCGGATCACTTTCTGGCTGACGCTTCCGAACAGCGCTTTTCCGACCGGCGTGCGCTTGCGAGCACCCAGCACGATCGCGTCGGCGTCCGTTTCCGCCGCCGTCTGGAGGATGCTCGTCGCCGTGTCGCCGACCATCCGCTGGCGGTCGGTCTCGATCCCGGCGTCCTCGAGTCGGCGCTCGGCGGTGACGACGGAGTCGGGTAGGCCCTGGAGGTCGGGGAGCGATTCGTTCAGATCCTCGATGAGCGTCGGACCGGCTTCGTCCGGAGGCGCCTCGATCTCCTCGACGACGTGGAGGATCGTCGCGGACAGGTCGTCCGGTCCGCCGGGCAGCGAGCGGACGGTCTCGACCTGCGCTATCGCCCGGCGTTCGTCCTGGTCGATCGGTATGAGAGCGTGGAACATGGGTCGTTCTGTGTTACGCGGCTGGAAATACGTACCGGTGGTTCCCGACGCTGGTGTGGGTGCTCGAGCCGTCGACGAAGGGAAATCCAGACCGGTCCGTCACTCACCGCGGCGCCGAAGGGCGAAGGCCGTCGCCGCAGCGACCGCGGCGATCCCCGCGAGGACGACGAACAGTTCGCGGACGGAGGCGACGGTGAGGACGAGGCCGGCGAGGCCGGCACCGAGTGCACCGATCCCGAAGATCGCGAGGAAGGTGTAGCCAAAGGAGAGTCCGCGCGTCCCGGGCGGAGAGTGTTTCGCGACCGCGGCCTGCTCGAGCGGCTGGATCGTGAAGACGGTCACACCCAGCAGCAACGAGATGGCGACGAACGTCGCCGGCGTCGCGCTCGCCGGGACGAACAGCAGAGCCAGCACGACGAGCGAGCCGAAGACGTAGACGAGTGCGCGTTCGACGGGCATCCGTTCGGCGAGGTGGCCCCCGAGGTACTGGCCGAAGACGCCGGCGATCAAGATTGCGACGTAGAAGTACCGCGCGAGGTCGAACTCCTCGGCGTACGGGCTGTCCGGATCGACGAGTTCGATGGTGACCAGGCCGTCGATCAGATCGCCGAGCAAGTCCGGGAGGAAGGTGAGAAACGCCCGGTAGTAGAGGCCGTTCATCATCACGACGACGATAACGAGGGCGAACGCCACCGTCGCGAGCGCCCGGGAATCCTCGAGAAACGTCGAGAGCGTCACTTTCCCTTTCGTGTCGTTGTCACCCGCCGGATCGCCGCCGTCGGCCGCGGCCGTCGACTGGGCGGCCGTCGGTTTCGTGTCGACGAAGAACCCGAGTACGAGGACGACGACCGCGGGGATCGCGAGGAGCATCGCGACCACACGCCAGTCGAACCAGAGCAACAGGACGGCGGTCGCCAGCGGCCCGAGCGCGATACCGACGTTGCCGCCGATACCGTGGTAGCCGAGTGCCATCCCCGTTCGCTCGACGCGGGTCGAGAGCAAGGCGAGTCCGGCAGGGTGGTAGACGCTCGCAGTGACGCCCCAGATGCCGATCGCGAGCGCCAGCGAGAGGATCGATCCCGAGAGGCCGACGAGGACGAACGAGGCCGCCATGCCGCCGAGACAGGCGAGGATGAGCGGCTTCGAGCCGTACCGGTCGACGAGGACGCCGCCCGGGAGCGCGCCGACGCCGAACAGGCCGTAGCCGATCGTCACGAGCAGGCCGAGCGTCGCCGCCGTCGTCGAGAACTCCGCGAGCCAGACGGTCATCAGGATCGGAATCGAGAGTTCGTACGTGTGAACGAGTCCGTGAGCTGCGGACGTAAAGAGGACGATACGACGGTCCGTTCGGTCCATCGACTCGTGGCTACTCGCTCCGGGGCCGTTAAAACGAGTGGTGTATCGCGTTTGTTGCCGGTATGAGGAGTTTTCACACATTAGTAATGATCGACAGCCTCGGTGACGGGGTGCCCACACTGACCCTCACGCCGATACGCCTTTGAGACGGGCCGACAACACCGGCGGTATGGACGTCATCCACACCGCACTCTGGATCTCGGATCTCGAGGCGACCCGCGCGTTCTACGTCGACGCGCTGGGGCTCGAGGAGAACTGGTCGTTCACGGCCGACGACGGCGTCGAGAACGTCTACATCGGCGGCCCACACGGTGAGTTACAGTTCAAGTACGATCCCGACGGCGGACCGACGATCGATTCGGGCACCGTCGACCACGTCGCCGTCGGCGTCGACAGCACCGACGAGACGTTCGAGCGACTCCTCGATCGGGCCGACCCGCCCGTTCGGGAGTCGCCGACGACGATGGACGAGATCGACCGACGCGTCGCGTTCGTCGAGGATCCGGACGGCTACGTCGTCGAACTGGTCGAACGGCTCGAGTAATCGAGGTCGATCGCGTCAGACGGTTGTTGTAGCTGGCTATCGGTGCAACCGCAGTCGTGGTGCGCTCGTGGCGGTACCGACGGGCGGCAGCCCGAATCAGGCGTCGGTGGCGGCCGGTCTCGAGACCGGCGTCGTCGTCCGGGTGACGAGGACGAGCAGGCCGGAGGCGACCAGCACGAGCCCCGCGAGCAGGAGCCAGGAGGCGCGGTAGCCGATCGTATCGGCGAGGTAGCCGAACGCGGGTGGGGCAAAGAGCGCGCCGCTGGTCAGCGCGAGCTGGCCGCCCGCGGTGGCGCCGCCCATCTCCTCGGCGCGGACGAGCGTCGCCATGACGGAGTAGTAGACGCCGGTGTAGCCCAGGACGAAGAAGCCGAGCGCCGAGAACGCGATCGTCGCGCCGAGGACCGTCGTCGTCGAGGCGACGACCACGAACATCACGGCGCCGGCCACCGACTGGACGATGAGGATCGAGCCGATGCGAACCTGTGGGTCGCCGGGCAAGACGTCGGCCAGCCAGCCCGTGACGACGCGACCGACGCTCCCGAACAGCTGGACGAGCGCGAGAACGACCCCGCTGAACGCGACCGACGCGCCGATCGACTCCTCGACGTACAGCACCGTGTAGCCGGTCGTGGTGAACAGCGCTGCGCCGAGGAACAGGCCCGCGACCGTCAATAGCATGTACGGCTGGTTCGAGAGCAGGACCCGAAAGTCCGGATACTCGGCGGTGCCGCCGGCGCTCGAGCTCGAGTAGCGCCGGTAGAAGACGACGGCGACGACCAGCCCGAGCGCCGTCGCGATGAGAAAGCCAGCCTGCCAGAAGAGGACGCCCGCGAGCCCCGTCACGAGCAACGCGCTGATTCCGCTGCCGCCCGTGACGCCGACCTGCTTGATTCCCATCGCGAGGTTCTGTTTGCCCGGTTCGATGTTGTCGAAGACGGCCTTGTTCGTCCCCGGCATCGCCGTTCCGTACAGTGACCCGAGAAAGAACACCGCAGCGAGCAACAGCGCATAGGTGGGCGCGCCGGCCACGAGGGCGGCCCCGGTCGCGAGCCCAACGAGACCGAGCGAGAGGGTGAGGCGTTCGCCGAAGCGGTCGACGAGCGCACCGAGTGGCAGGAGGAAGACGGCGTATCCGAGCGTAATCATCGTCACGACTACGCCGACCGAAAACCTGGAGAGTCCGAACGCGTCGCGAAAGAACGGCGTCGCAGCGAACACCGAATAGTAGCAGATGCTCGCCGAAATCTGCCACACCGTCACGAGCGAAACCGTCCGCCAGTACGACTGGACCATCGACCGTTATCGATTGAACGATGGGTTAAAAAAGCGTACGGATATCGGAACGGGCGACGCGCCCCAGAAAAAACATAATTAGATCGATATTAATTTGGTAGAATACGTCGAATCTGCTGGAGAACAATTATTATCGACCATGAGTAATTGGGCTTAATCACCATCGGAAATACAATCTTCCGACAGTACGGGCCAAAATAAAAGTATTCAATGAACGATGCCGGAGTTTGACCAACAGGTTTTTATATCCCGAATCGGATTTGTTCTCAATATGGCTGGTAATGGCAGACAGTCCAGACGAACGGTGCTAAAAGGTGCAGCAGCGGCGGGGATCGTTGGGCTCGCAGGGTGTCTCGGTGACGACGGCGACGGCCACACGATCACGATCGCCGGTACCTCGAGCGGCAGTTCGACCCAGGCGGCGGGTCAGGCGCTCGCTCGCGGTGCGAACGAACACAGCGACGACCTCACGATCGACGTCCAGGAGACGGAAGGGTGGACGGCGAACCTCTACGAGTTCGACGAGGGCGAGTTCAGCACGATCGGGGTCGATAACAACTCGTGGGCCGCGGCGCTCAACGAGGAGGAAGACTTCGCCGACGAGCCCGTCGACGACATGCCGATGCAGGGGTTCCTCTTCACGAGCCTCGAGATGCACTGGGTAGCAATGGACGGCTCCGGCATCGAGTCGACGGCCGACCTCCGCGACGGTGGCTACACGATCTATCCCATCGAGCCCGGCTTCGGGACGCGGTTGCTCACCGAACAGTTGCTCAGGGAAGACGGCATCTGGGACGAAAACGAAATCAACAACGAGGACACCGACGACATCCCGGGCGCAGTGGAGGAAGAGCGCGTCGACGCGCTCGCCCTCTACGGCTCG
>LKMK01000082.1 GCA_001563805.1 Natrialbaceae archaeon B1-Br10_E2g2 | reverse complement strand
GCTGTTCGCCGTCTTGCCGACGTATCCACGCTGGTTCGGCTCTGTGCAGGGGCCACAGTTCCTCACGATCGCGCTCACCTCGGCGATCAGCGGCGTCATCATCCTCTCGTACGCCTTCCGGCGGGCGTACGACTGGGCACATATCATCACCGACGACGTCTTCCGCGGGCTGACGCTGTGGCTCGGGTTCTTCTCATTGCTGTTCCTCTGGCTGCAGCTCCAGCAGATCACCACCGGGACGTTCTTCCCGCCCGTCGAGCTGGAGGTCGCCTGGCTCGCGACCCTCGGGCATCCCATCTACATCGTTTCGATGAGCCTGGTCGCGCTCGTGCTGGCGTACATCTTCGCCCAGACGATCCGCCCGGCGCTGTTCACGAAAGAACGCGCCGTCGTCAGCGGCCTGGCGATCCTCACCGCGACGCTCCTGGAGAAGGTGCTGTTCGTCGTCGAGGGGTTCCTGCACCCCTCCTTCGAGATCTACGCCGCAACGCCGGGGGTGTACGTGCCGAGTCTGATCGAACTCTCGTCGATCCTCGGGACGATCGGCATGGTGACGCTGTTTTTCCTCGGCGTGGCCAAGGTGTTCCCCGTGGTCGAACTGCACGCGATCGAGCACCTCCGCGGACACGAGGAAGATCACGAGGAACCGGGAGCGCACGACTAGCACTGCGGTTCTCGAACGATTTCGGTTCTGTATCGGATGCAAACACGCTCGAGCGTGGCCGATCAGTCCGGGATCGCCGTCGCGATCGAGCGGAGCCAGCCCTCCCTGTCGGCGGCTTCGACCGCGGCGGAGGCGGCGCCCGTCGCGTCGACGCCGCAGGCGAACGCCCGTTCGACGTCGTCGGCGGTTCGGACGCCGCCGCCGACGAACGTCGCCGTCCGGGGATTCTCGTCGGCGACGAACTCGACGAACCGCTCGATCCGCCCGGGGTCGGTCCGGACCATCCCCTCTTCGGAGGCGACGTCCGACGGGCGCTCGTAGAGCAGGCAGTCGGGGTCGAACGAGAGCGCCGCCCGCGCCGTCTCGCGGTCGGGCACCCAGACGATCGACTCGAGGCCCAGTTCCCGACAGCGGGCGATTCGCGGGCCGACGCCATCGAAGCCGACCTCGAGTCCGGGGTGGGTGACGAAGACGGCGTCCACGCCGGCGTCGGCGACGGCCTCGAGCGTCACGTCGCCCATCCCGGCGTCGGCCCGCGGGATGGCGGCCTGGGCGACTACCGGCAGGGAGGTCCGGTCGGTTAGCCACCGGAGGTCCGGCAGCTGTGGAGCGACGGCGAACCGGGCGCCGGTCGCCTCGCTCACGCGCTCGACGGTCTCGACGAACGCCAGGCCGTCGTCGCCGGCGGTCCCCTCGTAGCTCTTGAAATTGATCAAAAAGTGTGGGTACGCGAGGGCCATCCGTCGGCTACTCCGAGTAGCCTTCCTGGAGGAACGCGCCTTCGGTCTCGAAGATGGTGACCAGTTCCTCGAGGAACTCCTCGCGCGTCTCGTCGTCCTCCCGGTGGCTGTCGATGCGCTCCGCGAGTTCGTCGCTGATCTCGAGTGTCTGTGTCATGGATGAGGGTGACGGGGCTCCGTCGGTGTACCACTCGTGGTCGCTGCTCAAATACTCTGGGGGCGGTCGTCCTCGCCGACCCGTCGCCTGCCGGCCCACCGGGCGCTCGTCGGAGGGAGCGGTCGGCAGACAGCCGCCTGCCCGAGCGAGCGGCCCCCTTCGTGACCCCAAAAGATAGATTACGTGACCGTCCGTTGAGCGAGACATGTCACGGACGGCCCACTCCGTACCCGGAGGCTAGCCCGATGGAGATCGACATCCGCGCACTCGAGACGTACAACGAGCTCGCCAGAGACGGCGCCGAGTCGGCAGCCGAGGCCCTCTCGGCGCTGACGGGTATCGAGACGCGCGTCGAGGTGACCGACGTCTCGCTGCGGATGGGGTCGGACCTGCGTGCCGCGTTCGCCGACCGCGAGTTCGCGGGCGTCAGCGTCGCGCTCGGCGATCCGCTCTCGGGCGAGATGGTGCTGTCGTTCGACGAGCGCGGCCGCGAGGCGATCACGAACAGTCTGGTTCCAGCCGACGATCCCGAGCGCGCCGAAAGCGCCATCGTCGAGGTCGGCAACATCATGGCGAACGGCTTCGTCAGCGGCTGGGCGGATCACCTGGACGCGAAAGTCGAACTCACACCGCCGACGTACGTCGAGGGGACGGGCGCCGGCGCACTCCCGGAGACGGCCCCTGGAGACGACGGGTACGTGTTCGTCTTCCGAAGCCGCGTCGAGGCGTTCACCGAGGACGTCGATTTCGAACTGCTGCTGGTGCCAGCCGTCGAGTCGCTCGAGCGACTCCTCGAGCGCCGAACCGACGGCGGCGTCTCCCTCGAGAAACTCGCGGTGTTCAACGAGATGACCGAGCGCGGGGCCACGCGAGCAGCCGAGAACATCGCGACGATGACCGGCCTCGAGGCCGGCGTCGAGGTGAACCGACTGACGTTCACCTCGATCACGGACATCCCCGTCCACGTCGGTGACGACCAGCGAGTCGGCGCCGTCGTTCAGTTTTCGGGGACGCCGAGTGGCTACCTCGCGGTCCTGTTCGATCCCGACTCCGCCCGGGCGAGCGTCGCCCCCCTGTTGCCCGACTCGAGCGAGCGCGGCGTCGACTGGAGCGACACCGAGCGTGGAGCGCTCGAGGAACTCTGTAACGTGATCGTCAGCGGGTTCGTCGACGGCTGGGCGAACGTCCTGCAGACGTCGATCAAACACTCCCCGCCGTCGTTCGTCGCGGACATGGGCTCGTCGATCGTGAGCCCGATCGCCGCCGACGTCGGCCGCGAGGAGAACTACGCGTTCCTGCTCGATTCGACGATCGAGACCGCCGGCGCCGACACCGTCGGCTGTCAGCTGTTCGGTCTTCCGCGTCCGGCCGAACTCGAGACGGCACTCGACGAACTGCTCGTCGAGCGCGCCGACGAGACCAGGGCGGACCCCCGCGACGTCTTCTAGTGGCGGTCCACGCCCGAGCTACCGAGTGACATCGGTGGCGGATGCCCGAGTTAGCTCGTCAATCGACGCGTGGAACGGGACTAGTAGCACCGCCGTTCTCCGTTGGCAGTTTTGATCGAGAGCTCGCCGGTCGCCGGATCGAACGTCACCATACGACCGGCGTTGCCGCCGACGTCCGTCCCCCTGACGGGAATTCGGTAGTCCTCGAGGACCTCCAGTGCGGCCTCGGCGTTGCGGTCGCCGATCGGCCGATCGAAGGCCTCGAACTCGAGCATCTTCGCACCGCCCGCGAGTTTGGCCCACGCGCGTGCGGGGTTCCCGCCGGCCCCCTCGAACTCCGCCAGCATCGCCTCGATTCCCGTGTCGGCGTACTTCGCCGGCGGGTCGCGGTCGGATCGCGACTCCGCCCGCGGGAGCATGAAGTGCAAGAGGCCGCTGACGCCGGCACGCTCGTCGTGGAGCGCAACGACGACACAGGAGCCGACGCCGCTCGTCCGAAGCGGCCGCTCGTCGGTCGTCAGGGCGTACTCCGCGACGCCGACGGGTATCACCTCGAAGTCGTTGCCCTCCACCTGATCACCTCGAGCGCGATGAGTACGGGGACTGCCGGTCGCGCCCGGTCGTCGTCCACCGATTTCGACGCAGCAGTGATGAGTGTTGTTGCCGGGCGGACGGTCTCGACGGCCGAACCGTCAGAACGAACAGTCGACGACCCGTAGGATCGACCGATGGACCCGACAGCGATACGAGACGAAATGCCGGCGCTCGAGACCGGCGTCTACTGCAACTGGGGCGCAGGCGGCCCGAGCCCGCGTCGCGTCGTCGAGGCCGGCGAGGCGGCGCTCGAGGCCCACGAGTACGACGCGCCGACCGGCGACGGGATGTACGCCGCGGCGCTCGAGGGCTTCGAGGAGACCCGGGCGGCCGTCGCCGACCTCCTCGGGGCGTCGCCGACCGAGATCGCCCTGACAGAGAGCACGACCGACGGCATCAACCGCGTGGCGAGCGCGATATCGTGGGACGAGACCGACGTCGTCGTCCGTACCGACCTCGAGCACGCCGCCGGGATCCTGCCCTGGCAACGGCTCGAGCGCGAGCACGGGATCGACGTCCGGGTTCTCGAGACGGCGGGCGGTCGACTGGATCTCGAGGCCGTGAAAGCGGTCGCCTCGGAGGCGACGCTGTTCTGTGTGAGTTCGCTCACCTGGAGCCACGGGACCCGACTCCCCATCGCGGGCCTCGTCGACGTCGCCCACGACGCGGGCGCGCTCGTGCTGGTCGACGCCGTCCAGGAGCCGGGACAGGTGCCCGTCGACGTCGAGGAGTGGGGCGCCGACTTCGTCGTCGGTGCGGGTCACAAGTGGCTCTGTGGCCCCTTCGGATCGGGCTTTCTGTACGTCCGGGAGGGCGTCGAACGCGACCTCGTGCCCGCGGCGATCGGCTACCGCAGCGTCGAGGATGCGACCGCAGCCCAGTACGCGTACACACCCGGTGCCGGACGGTTCGAAGTCGGGACCTCGAGCCCGACGCCCTACGCCGGGCTTCGGGAGGCGATCGACCTGATCCAGGCCATCGGAGTCGAACGGATCGAAGCCCGGATCGAGTCGCTCACCGACCGATTCAAAACGGGACTGGGGGACGAGCGACTGCTCAGTCCCCGCGAGTTCGAATCGGGCCTCGTCACCGTCACCGCCGACGACCCCGAGGCGACCGTCGAACGACTCGCCGCTGAGGGAGTCGTTGTCCGGTCGCTGCCGTACCCCGACGCGGTTCGGATCTCGTTGCACGCGTTCAACACCGACGGCGACGTCGACGCGGTGCTCGAGGCGCTCGCGGACGAGTCGGCCGCGGGAACCCGCGCTTAAGTGTCCCCCCGGCGAAGACCGACCATGTTCGATCGGATTCTCGTGCCGACCGACGGGAGCGGGCCGGCCAACGCGGCGCTCGAGTACGCCGCCGAGATCGCAGCCCGCGAGGACCTCACCGTCTACGTGTTACACGTCGTCGGCCCCGACGACGATCCGGAGACGGACAGTGTCGAGGAGCTCCTCGAAGCGGGGCAGACGTGGGCTGCGGAGGCGAACGCGCCGATCATCGACGTGGTTCGGACCGGGACGCCGCGCGAGGCGATCCTCGAGTTCGCGGCCGACCACGACGTCGACGCGCTCGTCATGGGAACCCGTGGGCGACGCGGGATCGGCCGACTCCTGCTCGGCAGCGTCACGGAGGCCGTCGTTCGCGACGCCGACGTGCCGGTGCTCGTCGTTCGGGGCAGTGCTGACGTCAGGCGACGCTACCCCGTCGAGACCGTGCTCGTCCCGAGCGATGGGAGCGTCCACGCCGACATCGCCGTCGAGCACGCGCTCGCGATCGCAGACCACCTCGGAGCCGAGGTCCACGTGATGACGTCGGTCGACGTCTCGCCGGCCGAACTCGGCGAGGGAACGGACCTCCGACTCGACCGACTCGAGACACACGCCCGGTCGGTCGTCGACGACGCCGCCGACCGCGCCGCGGAGACCGGCCTCGAGGTCACGACGGCGGTCCGTCACGGCTCGATCCCTCGCACGGTCGAGGCGTACGCAGAGGAACACGACGTGGACCTGCTCGTCATGGGAACTCACGGTCGAAGCGGGATCGATCGGCTGCTGCTGGGCAGCGTCACCGAGCGCGTGCTTCGGACGGCCCCGGCGCCGGTCCTGACGGTCCGTGCGCCGGAGGCCGACCAGTAGCGACGTCGACCCTCGTCCCGTGCGCCGGAAGCCGACAGTAACGGTGCCGATTCTGACGATCGCCCGTGTCGTCCGTGGGTGACTCCTCGCCGAGCGAATCGACCCGGCGTCATGCGGATTCCTGTACCGATGTACCGGCGCAACCGGGACCCGGGCAGCGGTTGCGCCTGAACTGACGTACAGTAAACCGTATCAGTCGTCTTCGTCGTCGCCGGCCTCCGCGAGCGCCTCGAGGAGCGTCTGTCGCTCGGTGAAGTACGCCGGCGCGTCGTGGTCGATCTCGAAGTCGACGATCCGCTCGAGCGCTGTCGTTCCATCGTCGATGTCCTCGGAGAGATCCGTCGCGAGGTCGGCGTAGCCGGCCGCCAGTTCCTGGAAGGCCTCCATCCGAGCCTGTTTCGCCTCGACGAGCGTCTGTTTCTCCTCGAGGTCGGCCTGCAGTTCCTCGAGTTCGGCCACGTCCACGTCGGCGTTGTTCGCGGCCCCCGTCGGGCTCTCGGCGGTCGGGGGCCCGTCGGTCGCGGCCGCCCGGCCCTCCTCGAGTCGCTCGCGGATCTCGCCGACGCGCTCGTCGACCTCGGCGAGCAGTTCGTCGGCCTCCTCGCCCATCCGTTCGACCTGGCCGGAGAGGAGGCCGGCCTGGATCCGACAGTACTCGACGAACTCGTCGACCGACAACGTCGGCTCGGTGTCCTCGTCCATGCGACCACGTACACACTCACCCGCGAAGTCACTTTGGACCGTTTCGGTACCGACCGGCGACGTGAGTCGGCGCCGATCCGGATCGAGTGACACGCTACCACCGACCACGGTATGCTGCTTTCAGACCCGTTAAGTCGCTCGGGCCACTGACGCTATCACGATGAACCGGGCACCGAGTCGCGCGACGAACCCGTCACCACCCGCCACGAGACCATGAGCAAGGAGACCATCGAGGTACGGGGCGCAGAAGAGCACAACCTCAAGGACCTCGACGTGACGATTCCCCGCGAGTCGTTCACCGTCGTCACCGGCCTCTCGGGGTCGGGGAAGTCCTCGCTGGCGTTCGAAACCGTCTACGCCGAAGGGCAACGACGCTACATCGAGAGCCTCTCGGCGTACGCCCGAAACTTCCTCGGTCAGATGGACAAACCACAGGTCGAGACCGTCGAAGGGCTCTCACCGGCGATCTCGATCGATCAGAAAAACGCGGCGAACAACCCCCGCTCGACGGTGGGGACCGTCACCGAACTTCACGACTATCTCCGGCTCCTCTACGCCCGCGTCGGGACGCCTCACTGTCCCGACTGTGGCCGCGAAGTCGGCGAACAGTCCGCCCAGAACATGGTCGAGCGCATCCTCGAGTTGCCCGAGGGGACGAAAGCGAAACTCGCCGCGCCGGTCGTCCGCGACCAGAAAGGGGCCTTCGAGGACCTCTTCGACGAACTCGTCTCGGAGGGCTACTCCCGCGTCGAGGTCGACGGCGAGGAACACGACCTTACCCTCGAGAAACCCGACTTAGACGAGAACTTCGATCACACCATCGACGTGATCGTCGACCGCGTGAAAGTCTCGACCGACTCACGCCCGCGGATCATCGACAGCGTCGAGACCGCACTCGAGGAGGCAGAGGGCGTCCTGAAGCTCATCCTCCCGGACCCGCCCGACGGGGCCGCCGAGGAACTCGGCGAGGAAGCCCGACGAACCGGTGCCCTCGGTGACGAACGGGACGAAGACGACCGGTTCGTCGTCGAGTTCTCGAAGGACCTCGCGTGTACCCACTGTGGGATCGACGTCCCCGAGATCGAAACCCGCAGCTTCTCGTTTAACTCGCCCCACGGCGCCTGTCCGGCGTGTGAAGGGCTCGGCGAGACCAAAGAGGTCGACGAGGACCTCGTCATTCAGGACCCCTCGAAGCCGCTCAAACACGTCTTCGAGCCCTGGAGCTACAACCGCTCGTACTACCAGACGCGCCTCGACGCCGTCGCGGCGCACTTCGACGTCTCGCTGTCGACGCCCTTCGAGGACCTCGAGGAGTCGGTCCAGCGGGCGTTTCTCTACGGCACGAGCGAGCAGGTGACCTTCGAGCGCAGCACCAGAAACGGTACGCGACGCAAGCGCAAGCGCTTCGAGGGGGTCATCCCCAACCTCGACCGGCGGTACCTCGAGACCGACTCGGAGTCGACGCGCGAACACATCGAGGACTACATGTCGGTCACCGAGTGTCCGGCCTGTGACGGGACCCGGCTCAAACCCGCCTCTCGTGCGGTGCTCGTCGACGGCACCTCGATCACCGAGATCAACGCGATGAGTATCGGCGACGCCCTCGCACACTTCGAGTCGCTCGAGGCGAACTTCACCGAGCGCGAGAAGGTGATCGCCGAGGAGATTCTCAAGGAGATCCGCGCTCGCCTCGGCTTCATGTGCGAGGTCGGCCTCGAGTACCTCACGCTCGACCGCGAGGCCTCGACGCTGTCGGGTGGTGAGAGCCAGCGTATCCGGCTTGCAACCCAGATCGGCTCCGGGCTCGTGGGCGTGTTGTACGTCCTCGACGAACCGTCGATCGGGCTCCACCAGCGGGACAACGACCGCCTGCTCGACACGCTCGAGGAACTGCGCGACCTCGGCAACACGCTGCTCGTCGTCGAACACGACGAGGAGACGATGCGCCGGGCGGACAACGTCATCGACATGGGACCCGGTCCCGGAAAGCGCGGCGGCGAGGTCGTCGTCAACGGCCCCGTCGAGGAGGTCAAAGCCTGCGAGGGGTCCATTACGGGCGACTACCTCTCCGGACGACGCCAGATTCCGGTCCCGGAGAAGCGACGCGATCCCGACGGCGCGCTGACGATCCTCGGCGCCCGCCAGCACAACCTCGACGACGTCGACGTCGACGTTCCACTGGGCTGTTTCACGGCCATCACCGGCGTCTCTGGCTCGGGCAAGTCGACGCTCATGCACGAGGTCCTCTACAAGGGGCTGGCCCGCGAGATGAACGACAACACGAGCGTCATCCCGGGCGACCACGACAGCCTCGAGGGCCTCGAGGCGATCGAGACCGTCCGCCTGATCGACCAGTCGCCGATCGGTCGCACGCCGCGGTCGAATCCGGCCACCTACACCAACGTCTTCGACTACATCCGGGAGCTGTTCGCCCAGACCAAGCTCGCGAAACAGCGCGGCTACGAGAAGGGTCGGTTCTCGTTCAACGTCAAGGGCGGTCGCTGTGAGGAGTGTGGCGGCCAGGGCACCGTCAAGATCGAGATGAACTTCCTCTCCGACGTGTACGTCCCCTGTGAGGAGTGTGATGGCGCTCGCTACAACGACGCCACGCTCGACGTCACCTACAAGGGAAAGACGATCGCCGACGTCCTCGAGATGGAAGTCGGCGAGGCCTACGACTTCTTCGAGTCGAACTCGCAGATCCGCCGCCGGCTGAAGCTGCTGAAGGACGTCGGGCTGGACTACATGACCCTCGGCCAGCCCTCGACGACGCTGTCGGGCGGGGAAGCCCAGCGGATCAAACTCGCCGAAGAGCTGGGGAAGAAAGACTCCGGCGAGACGCTCTACCTGCTCGACGAGCCGACGACGGGGCTGCACCACGAGGACGAGCGCAAGCTCATCGACGTCCTCCACCGGCTGACCGACGACGGCAACACGATCGTCGTCATCGAGCACGAACTCGACCTCGTGAAAAACGCCGACCACGTCATCGACCTCGGCCCCGAGGGCGGCGAGCACGGCGGCCAGGTCGTCGCGACGGGCACCCCCGAGGAGGTCGCCCGCCTCGAGGACTCCCACACCGGGCAGTACCTGCGAGACCTGTTGCCCGACGTCGACCTCGAGGGGCCACGCGGTGAGCGCGTCGAGCCGGTGTCGGCGCCGCTGGACGACGACTAACCTGCTCAGTTACGCCTTCGCGGCCTCGTCGATCAGCCGCTCTGCACGCCTGAGCAGCCGCGCGCTGAGTCGTGCCCCGACTTCGTCCATGGCCTCGAGCCTGTCCTTCGCCGCTTCGGGCTCGAGATCGCCACGTTCGACGGCACGAATCAGCACGCCGATCGAACCGGAGACGGGAATCGACAGCGCCTTGCAGGTCTTCCGAAGCGGTTTGTCGTCAGTAACCACGACCGGAGTCTCGTAATACAGCGCCGCCGCTAATAGCGCCACGTCACCGGCCCAATCGTGCGGGTCCGTCGACCGTTCGAGGTGGACTGCGGCCGTCTCGAGGAGATCCGTCCACTCACCGGCCGCCGTTCGACTGCGGATCAGCGTAGACGTCGAAATCCAACAGTTCGTGGCGCTCCCGAGTTCACTCCTGGCAGGTTCAGACGAGACTTCCTCAACCACTGTTGTCGGCATCAATACCTGCCCGTCGATCCCTCGAAGCAACTCGAGTGAGCCAGTATCGGCCAGCGTAATGAAGACGCTCGCATCGACGAGGAGCGTCCGGCCAGCGGTCCGATCGTCGCTCATTGAGTCACCGAAGCGCGTCGACGTCCGCCTCGAGGTCGGCCTCGTCGTAGTTCACGAGGACGTTCCGCTCGTTCGCCTCGGCCATCAACTGCGCGATCGAGACCCCCGCGATCTCGGCGGCTCCGCGCATCCCGACCTCTCCGTCGCGGTATCGCTCGAGGGCGATCCGAATCAGCTCTTCCCGCGCCCCGCGTCGGACGGCTTCTCGAATCGCGTCGCTGCGGCCGCTCCCACGCTCTTCGGCGAGGCGATCGAGGAGGTCCAGTTCCTCGTCGCTCATTCGAGCCGTCACGTTCTCCATGTGCATTACATCGTATTGCAACGCAATAAGGTTGGCTGCGACAGTATAGTACCAACTGCAACGATTGACACACTGATCGCCGATTCATCTGGCGATCGGGTATGCAATGACTTGCAGTGGCCACTATAGCCACCGGGAGACGATAGACTCGAAAACCACGCGCCGACTGCGAGGAAGTGCCGGTGTTCACTGCTGACGACAACTGGCCCGGACGAGTGGCGGTCGGACTCGACCCCTCCGAACGGACCGAAAACGTGCTGGGACGTCGGTAGAGGGGCTATCAGAGCTACACCCGACCATGGAGGGGACCCCAGCTATGCCGGTCCGGGCGCTACGGCCGGTACCGCCGTCCGCACAGCCGCGGACCGACGGACGACACAATGGCCAAACACGACACACCCGCAACCGCGACCGGCTGTCTGAAGTGTGGTACCGAAATGTCCGACGCTGGCGGCCGTCTCAGCTGCCCGTCCTGTGGTTGGGGCGTCTGCTTCGGCGCGGATTGAGACGAACGGAACACATCGGTCACAAACGGGCTGTTTTATCGGCGTTCGACACACCGCCAGTCGACAGCGTCGGTAGTCGTCCGTCGGGAGGATGCCGAAACCGGAACCCGACGGCAGAACCCGGGTCCCAGAGCGGGAAACGACTCTTACATCCAGGCGACGTACGACTCAGTATGCCGACCGCGTACGCGGCACTCGAGGATCGACTGGTGTGCTGTCGGAGCGACGACCGCGACACGGGGTGGACCACGAGCGTCCGCCTCGAGGGCCACCGGCTCGAGTGCGTCGCGGTTTCGCCCGACGCGCCGGAACGCGCCTTCGTCGGCACGTTCGAGGAGAGCGAGACGCGTAGCGCCTCGGGCCGAGCGAACGATGACCCCGTGAGCGGCGGCCTCGTTCGAACCACGGACGGCGGCGAGTCGTTCGAGGGGCTCGAGACGCCGTTCGTGGGCGAGGCCGTCACCTCGCTCGCGATCAGTCCCCACGACCCCGACGTCCTGTACGCGGGAACGGAGCCGAGTCGCGTCTACCGAAGCGAGGACGCCGGAGAGTCCTGGGAGCACCTCGAGGGCATCGCCGACCTGCCCTCGGAGGAGGAGTGGTTCTTCCCCCCGCGCCCGCACACCCACCACGTCCGCTGGCTCGAGGTCGATCCGTTCGATCCCGAACGGCTCTACGTCGGCATCGAAGCCGGCGCGTTCGTCTACAGCGACGACGGCGGCGAGACCTGGCACGAACGACCCCCAGGCTCCCGGCGTGACAACCACACGCTGGCCGTCCATCCCGACCGCGAGGGACGGGTCTACACCGCCGCGGGCGACGGCTACGCCGAGAGCGACGACGGCGGCGAGTCCTGGCGCCATCCCCAGGAGGGCCTCGAGCACACCTACTGCTGGGGGCTGGCCGTCGATCCCGGCGCTCCCGATTCGGTCATCGTCTCGAGCGCGAGTGGGGCCTCGACGGCCCACACTGCTTCCACTGCGAAGTCGTACGTCTACCGGCGATCTGCCGCCGGGAGCGATGACGCTACTGAGGCAGCGTGGGAACGACTCGAGGACACCGGCCTGC